>JAETPK010000122.1 GCA_021771265.1 Oscillospiraceae bacterium | reverse complement strand
CTCGCGCTGCTCACAGAACACCCATACATCCTTGAAAGCAGCGATATCAGCACTGTTGAAATTAGACATAGTTGTTTTATCCCCTTTCTCAGATGATGTGCTTGGCGGTCAGAATGTCCACCAGCTTCTCGCAGGTCTCCTTGCCGTCACCCTCCAGCATCTGGCCGACGCCCTTCTGGGGAGGCGTGAAGCTCTTGAAGATGTTGGTGGGAGAGCCCTTCAGGCCAATGGTGGAAGCGTCGATAAGGGGATGATCCTTCAGCTTCTCATAATCATAGACCTCCAGGGGCTTGCTGTAGGTGCTGTAAATGCCGCCGATGCTCATGTAGCGGGGCTCGTTCAACTCCTTGATGCAGGTGACCAGGCAGGGAGTCTGGGTCTTGATGGTCATGTAGCCGTCCTCCAGCATGCGCTTGACGGTGATGGTGTCGCCATCCTTCTGGATATCGGCGGCATAGGTGACCTGGGGCAGGTGCAGCTTCTCGGCGATCTGGGGGCCCACCTGGGCGGTATCGCCGTCGATGGCCTGACGGCCGCACATGACGATGTCGTCCTTCTCCACACCGATGGTATCGATGGCAGCGGCCAGGATCTGAGAGGTGGCGTAAGTATCGGAGCCACCGAACTCACGGGCGGACACCAGGACGGCGTCATCGGCGCCCATGGCCATCAGCTCACGCAGCATACCAGCCGCGGGAGGGGGGCCCATGGTAACAACGGTGACCTTGCAGCCGGTGGCGTCCTTCAGCTTCAGGGCAGCCTCCACGGCGTTCATATCGTCGGGGTTGGTGATGGTCTGCATGGAAGCACGGTTCAGCGTACCATCGGGATTGACGGCCACCTTACCGGAGGTATCGGGGACCTGCTTGACACAAACAATGATCTTCATAATCGTTTCTTCCTCCTCTTACAGACCCATGTTGGCGGAGATGACGATGCGCTGGACCTCGGAAGTGCCCTCGTAGATCTCGGTGATCTTGGCGTCGCGCATCATGCGCTCCATGGGATAGTCCTTGGTGTAGCCATAGCCGCCGAACATCTGCAGCGCCTTGGTGGTGGTCTTCATGGCATGCTCGGAGCAGAACAGCTTGGCCATGGCGGCCTCCTTGGTGTAGCGCTTGCCCTCACCCTTCAGGACAGCGGCCTGGTAGGTCAGCAGGCGGCCGGCCTCGCAGCCCAGCTCCATGTCAGCGAAGGTGAACTGGGTGTTCTGGAACTTGGAAATGGGCTTACCGAACTGAACACGGCCCTTGGTGTACTCCTTGGCCTCAGCCAGGGCGCCCTCGGCGATGCCCAGGGACTGCGCGGCGATGCCGATACGGCCGCCGTCCAGAGTCTGCATGGCGATAGAGAAGCCCTTGCCCTCGCGGCCCAGCATGTTCTCCTTGGGAACGATGCAGTCGGTGAACACGATCTCGGCGGTGGGAGAACCGTGGAGGCCCATCTTCTCCTCGTGCTTGCCCACGGAGAAGCCGGGGAAGCTGCTCTCCACGATGAAGGCGGAGATGCCCTTGGTTCCCTTGGTCTTGTCGGTCATGGCGAAGACCACGAACACGTCGGCCACATAGCCGTTGGTGATGAAGATCTTGGAGCCGTTCATCACATAGTGATCGCCTTCCAGACGGGCCTCGGTCTGGCCCTTGGAGGCGTCAGAACCGGCGTTGGGCTCGGTCAGGGCGAAAGCGCCCACCTTGTGGCCGGTGGTCAGCATGGGCAGATACTTGGCCTTCTGCTCCTCGGTGCCATGGGTCAGGATGGGGTCGCAGCACAGGCCGTTGTGGGTGGCCACGATGTCGCCGGTGGAGGCGCACTGCTTGCTCAGCTCCTCGATGCAGATGGCGGAGGCCAGGGGGTCGGCGCCGGTGCCGCCATACTCCTTGGGCACGCACATGCCCATAACACCCAGGTCGAACAGCTTCTCAATGGTCTCCCGGGGGTACTGGCAGGTACGGTCGGTCTCGGCAGCGATGGGCTTCACTTCGTTCTCAGTGAAATCGGCCATCATCTTCCGAATCAGCTGATGTTCACGGCTCAGATTGAAATCCATGATGTTTACTCCTTATATTCAAATTTGGAAACGCATGTTCATTCGGGCAGGACGCAGGCAGATAATATCCGCCCCTATAAAATCTGTTTTGCGCGAATTCATTTCGGGCAAAACTCCTCTGCCCGCCGCAGCGACACGTTCGCCGTGCGAACGTGAGGGGGTTCAGCGAAGCCGGGCCACAGGCACGGCGGAGTGTCTAAGGGGGATGAAATCCCCCTTGGACTTACTGGATACCGGCGATATCCTTGGCAAGCTGCTTCTTGCCCTGGATGTTGCCCTGGCGGGCGATCATGATGCGCTGGGCCTGGGGAGAACCGGCACCGTGCATGGACTCGGTGCGGTAGCCCACGGCGGCAGCACCCAGGCACAGATTCTCGATGAAGCGCATGATGCGCTGGCGGTTCTCAGTGGAGACGCCTTCCCGGGCGACGAAGAACTTGTTGCAGATCTCGCCGATGGTCTCACCGTTGCGGCCCACCACCGTGTCGCTGTGGAAGTCCTTCTGAGAGGGCATGGTGACCATCAGGCCGCCGGCGATGTCTTCCGCCAGGCGGACGATCTCATAGGGGAAGCGGGTGACGTTCTGCTTGCACACGTTGGCCAGCAGCAGGTCGATCTGGTAGTTGCCCGCCTTGGTCTTGAAGCCCTGGGCGGAGCAGGCGATACCGCAGCAGAACAGCGTCTCGTTCAGGTGGGTCATCTCGATGAGCTTGTCCTTCACGGCGGAGGCCTTCTCCACGCCGTTGTACTCGGCAGCCAGGGCCGCGGCGCCGATCAGGGTGTCGCCCACGCCAACCTTGCAGCCGCCGTAGCTCTGGCGGTGATAGCCGGCGAAGCGCTCCACGATCATGCCGGCGAACTCATACTCGCCGTTGAGGAAGATGTACTCATTGGGGATGAACACGTGGTCCAGCACCACCAAGGCCTCCTGGCCGCCGAACTTGGCGTTGCCCACATCGATGGAGGCGTCCTCCTCCAGCTTGCGGGTGTCACAGGACTGACGGCCGTAGATCATGTACATGCCCTCGGCATCGGTGGGGCAGGCGAAGGAGACGGCCCAGTCCTTGTCAGCCTCGCCCATGGAGATGGTGGGCATGAAGATGTGCCAGTGGGAGTTGATGGAGCCGGTCTGGTGGCACTTGGCGCCGCAGACCACGATGCCGTCCTCCCGGCGCTCCACAACATGGACATACATGTCGGGATCAGACTGCTGGCTGGGAGCCTTGGAGCGGTCGCCCTTGGGGTCGGTCATGGCGCCGTCCACGGTCAGGTCGTTGTCCTGGACGAAGGTCAGGAACTTCTTGAAGTTCTCGTGATAGTGGGTGCCGTACTTCTCGTCGATCTCATAGGTGGTGGAGAACACGGAGTTGAAGGCGTCCATGCCCACGCAGCGCTGGAAGCAGCTGGCGGTCTTCTGGCCCAGCAGGCGCTGCATCTTCACCTTGTTCATCAGATCCTCAGTGGACTGGTGCAGGTGGGTGAAGCGGTTGATGGTGTGGCCCGT
>JAETPK010000011.1 GCA_021771265.1 Oscillospiraceae bacterium | reverse complement strand
GGAGGGCATGACCATGCTGGTGGTGACCCACGAGATGGCCTTTGCCCGGGATGTCAGCAACCATGTGGTATACATGAACCAGGGCGTCATCTGCGAGCAGGGCAGTCCCGTCCAGGTCTTCGGCAGCCCCCAGCGTCAGGAGACAAAAGATTTCCTCTCCCGCTTCCTCCAGAATTGAAGAACATAAAAGGAACTCCGAAAGCAGCTGCTTTCGGAGTTCCTTTTTTATGCGGCCTTTCTCTTTTTCATGCGGAGCAAAAGCACCGCCGTCACGCCGCAGACCAGGCCCACCGCCGCGTATATCGGGGCCGTGACGCGCCCGGCCCCGGTATATGCCGGCAGCACGGCCCCGGCTTCTCCCTCCGCCGCCGGGTACAGGTCCGGCGTGTGGTCTTCCACGGGAAGGTCCGGGTTCTCCAGGTCGGACAGGCAGAACCAGATGTTCCGGTTCCCATACCAGTAGCCCACCTTGCCCCACTCACGGCCCGCCGGGTCCGTATATACAACGGCGGTTTCCACGCTGTTCTCGTCCCGGGTGTCCGCAGGGTCCATCTGCCAGATGAGCGGCCCGCCGGGGTATTCGTAAAAGCAGAGGGCCTTGTCCGCCACGGCAAAGGTCTTGCGCTCCGGAGAGAGCTCTCCTCTGTGGTCCTCTTCAAAGGACTGGGTGTCATAATACAGCACTGCTTCCTCCAGCGGGAGCCAGAGCTCCTGCCAGCCTGCTTCCGTGCCGTCCGCCACGGCCAGGTATTTGTCCGGTTCCCCGGTCAGATCGCAGTTCACCACGCCCCAGCGGTCGTTTCCCTTTTTCCAGACCCAGTTTACATAAAATTTACTTCCGTTTTTCACATTGGCGATGGGGCGGCCGTCAGGCGCCTCCCGCAATGTAACATATCCCTCCGGGCCGTTGATCCAGTAGACCCGCTCCTCCAGCTCACACTGGTCCGCATGGTCCTTATAGAAGCTGTTTGACGGCTCCCAGATGACATCCGCCTGAGCTGGGACCGACAGCAGCCATGCGGCCAGCAGCAGAGACAGCAGACAGTTCCGTCCTCTCATGTGTATCCCTCCTAAAATATCAGATTCAGCGCGGCTCCGATGCTGTAAGACCATCCGTTGGCACAGAGCGCCAGCAAGAGCGGACAGCGGACACTTTCGCCGCAGGCACGGTAACACAGCGCCTCCACGGCGACAGCCGCCGCTTCCAGCGGTAAAACGGGAGCGCCCAGCCCATGCAGCAAGACCACCGCTGGATTGGTCAGTCCATTGGCCAGGACGGCCACCGTTAGATCATGGCGGCTCCGCAGGCCCCACACCCAGGCGAAGGGCACTTCCAGCAACAGCGTCAGCCCCAGGGAGACGGCAAAAGTTGAAAGACTCACTTGTCCACCGCCCTTCCCAGCCCCGGCAGCAGCAGGAGCAGCGATACCGCCGCCCAGATCGCAGCAGCCGTTCCGGACAGGGCCTGCGCGCCGAAGGCGGCAGGCAGAAACCCCAGAAACAGGCCGAAGGTCAAAAGGCCAAAGGCAAAACCCCGGGCATCCGGCAAACGCCGGGCGGCGGCCCACAATGTCAGCGGCATGGTCATGTTGAAGCAGAGCACCGCCGCCGCGCCGCAGGCCGGGATGGAGGAGGCCAGCAGCAGCGCCGAAGATACCGTCAAAGAGCCAACGGCGGTCCTCCGTGGGCCAAATCGGTCCGCCAAATATCCCCCGGCGGCTTTACCCAGGGCCATGCCCAAAGTCAAAAGCAGCGCCCATTGCCCTGTCCCTCGCCAGGGAAACGTCAGCGTCATGCCCACGTAAGAGCGGAGCACCACCACCGCCAAAAGCAGCAGTAAGGGCAGTGCTGGGCATGGCTCCAAGTGACCGGCAGCCCGCTTCGGGCGCTCCTGCCGCGCCCACAGCAGAGCGCCCGCGGCAAACAGCAGCAGGACGGGCACCAGCCAGAGAGGAAAGCTTCGCCCCTTGCCAAGAAGGCTCCCGAGAAACAGCCCCACGGCGCCGGGAGAGACGAAAAGCCCCAGCGGACCCCCGCGGTCCCCGGACAGAGACAGGACCTCCAGCCCGCCGCCCACATGAAACGCGGCGTTCCCCAGCCCCGCAAGGACCACGGCCAGCCAGGGAGCGTCTGCCAGTCCATAGGCCAGCGCCACCGCAGCCGTGCCGGCGGCGGCCGTCAGGCCATCCCGCTCCCAGCGGTCCGCCAGCAGGCCCAGGGGCATTTGAACGGCAAAGGCACAGAAATTGTAGGTCAGCAGCAGGCCATTCCAGTCCGCTTCCCCCCACAAAGCGCGAAACAGCAGGAAGGCGCAGGCAAAGTCCACCAAAAAGTGCCCCGTACAGCAGGCCGCCAGCGTCCGCCTCACCCCGCATCCCTCCTTTTTGGTCCATTTTACCATATAGACGGCAGATTGGAAAGAATGGTTCCATTTATTTCTTTTTCCTCTTGTTCTTGTGGTCCCATCGCGTTATAATAACAATATCTTGTGATTTGGAGGTGGGCGCATGTATCTCTGCGGACTGCAAAAGTTATCTATGGTGGACTATCCCGGCAAGCTGGCCGCCACGGTGTTCACCGGCGGATGCAACCTGCGGTGCCCCTTCTGCCACAACGCCCTGCTGGTGACGCGCCTGCATGAAACGCCGGAGCTGCCGGAAGCGGAGGTGCTGGCGTTTTTGGCACGGCGGCGGGGGCTTCTGGACGGCGTGGTGCTCTCCGGCGGAGAGCCGCTGCTGCAGCCGGACGCGGCGGACTTCCTGCGGGCGGTCCGGGACATGGGCTTTTCTGTCAAGCTGGACACCAACGGCTGCTTTCCGGACCGGTTGGCCGCTATTTTGGAAGCGGGACTGGCGGACTATGTGGCCATGGACATCAAAAACAGCCGGGAAAACTATCCGCAGACCACCGGCATTCCCGGTTTTGACACCGCGCCGGTGGAGGAGAGCGTTCGCCTGCTGGCCAAAAGCGGCGTGGACCATGAGTTTCGCACCACCTTTGTCCGGGAACTGCACACCGCCGCTGATGTAGAGGCCATCGGCCAGTGGCTCCGGGGAGCGCCCCGGTACTTCCTGCAAAACTTCGCGGACTCCGGAAACTTGATCCAAGAGGGCTGGCACGGCTTCACAACCCTAGAGCTGCAAGGCTTTGCCGACATCGCCCGTCCTTTCTTCCGTCAGACGGAGCTGCGGGGGGTCGACTAAATATTGCGCCCATTCGGCATTCTTTACAAAAAAAGCACAATATATGGTGTTTCTATCTAATTGACTTCTTCCGGATGCATGGTACAATGGAAGTCGTGGGGCGCCACTGGCGCCCATTTCTTTCGGAGTAAAGGTAACAATTTTGATTTTAAATAGAAAGCAGGTCATCATGATGTATCAAGTGGTAAAACGGGACGGGAATGTCACAGACTTCAACCTGTCCAAGATCAGTGTTGCCATCACCAAGGCTTTCGAGGCCACCCATATGGAGTACAATCCGGACATCATCGACCTGCTGGCCCTGAGAGTCACCGCCGACTATCAAAAAAAGATCAGGGACGGACTCATCACCGTGGAGGATATCCAGGACAGTGTGGAAAACGTCCTCAGCAAGACCGGCTATGCCGATGTCGCAAAGGCCTATATCCTTTACCGAAAGCAGCGGGAGAAGGTCCGCAATCTGAAATCCACCGTGCTGGATTACAAGGACTTGGTGGACAACTATTTGCAGATCAGCGATTGGCGGGTCAAGGAGAATTCCACCGTCACCTATTCGGTGGGCGGCCTGATCTTATCCAACTCCGGCGCCATCACCGCCAACTACTGGCTCAGCGAGATCTACGATTCGGAGATCGCCTCCGCCCATAAAAGCGGCGACATCCACCTCCATGACCTCTCCATGCTCACCGGCTACTGCGCCGGCTGGAGCCTGAAGCAGCTCATCCAGCAGGGTCTCGGCATCCCCGGCAAGATTAATTCCACGCCTGCCAGCCACCTGAGCACCCTGTGCAACCAGATGGTAAACTTTCTGGGCATCATGCAGAACGAGTGGGCCGGCGCCCAGGCCTTCAGCTCCTTTGACACGTATCTGGCTCCCTTTGTCAAGGTGGACAACCTTTCCCAGAAAGAGGTCAAGCAGTGCATCCAGTCTTTCGTGTTCGGCGTGAACACCCCCTCCCGCTGGGGCACGCAGGCCCCCTTCTCCAACATCACCCTGGACTGGACCGTGCCCAAGGACCTGGAGCATCTGCCGGCCATCGTGGGCGGCAAGGAGCAGGATTTCACCTACGGCGACTGCAAGAAGGAAATGGACATGGTGAACAAGGCGTTCATCGAGGTCATGACCGAGGGCGACGCCGACGGCCGGGGCTTCCAGTATCCCATCCCCACCTATTCCATCACCAGGGATTTTGACTGGAGCGACACGGAAAACAACCGCCTCCTGTTTGAAATGACCGCCAAATACGGCACACCTTACTTCTCCAACTACATCAACTCCGACATGGAGCCCTCTGATGTGCGCTCCATGTGTTGCCGGCTGCGGCTGGACCTGCGGGAGCTGCGGAAAAAATCCGGCGGCTACTTTGGCTCCGGCGAATCCACCGGCTCCGTGGGCGTGGTCACCATCAACCTGCCCCGCATCGCGTATCTCTCCCAGACGCCGGAGGAGTTTTATGAGCGCCTGGACCACATCATGGATATCGCCGCCCGCAGTCTCAAGACCAAGCGCACCGTCATCACCCGACTCATGGACGCGGGGCTGTATCCGTACACCAAGTATTATCTGGGCACCTTCGACAACCACTTCTCCACCATCGGCCTCATCGGCATGAACGAGGTGGGTCTCAACGCCAAGTGGCTGCGGAAGGACCTGACCCACCCGGAGACCCAGGCCTTTGCCAAGGACGTCCTGAACCATATGCGAGAGCGCCTTTCCGACTATCAGGAGCAGTACGGCGACCTGTACAATCTGGAGGCCACCCCCGCCGAGTCCACCACTTACCGCCTGGCCAAGCACGATGTGGAGAAGTATCCCGACATCATCACCGCCGCCAAACACCCCGGCGACACGCCGTATTACACCAACTCCTCCCACCTGCCTGTGGGCTATACGGAGGATATTTTCGAGGCCCTGTCCATTCAGGACGAGCTCCAGACTCTGTATACCTCCGGCACGGTGTTCCACGCCTTTTTGGGTGAGAAGCTGCCGGACTGGAAGGCGGCCGCCGACCTGGTGCGCAAGATCGCGGAAAACTTCAAGCTTCCCTACTACACCATGTCTCCCACCTACTCCATCTGCCAGGACCACGGCTACATCTCCGGCGAGCACGCCGTCTGTCCCACCTGCGGCAAGCCCTGCGAGGTGTGGAGCCGCATCACCGGCTATTACCGCCCTGTCCAGAACTGGAACGACGGCAAGGTCCAGGAGTACAAGGACCGCCGGGAATATGAATTGGAAAACTCCCGGCTGGAGGGCCGCCGCCTCTGCGACCGGGCGCAGACCACCGCTGACACCGGCGATGCCAGCGTGACCGGCGGCGACACGGCCCAAGAGGACGGGCTGTTCCTGTTCACCACCAAAACCTGCCCCAACTGCAAGATTGCCAAGCACGAGCTGGAAAAGGCGGGGATGGCCTATACCGCCATGGATGTCAGCGAGCATCTGGACCTGGTGAACCAGTATGGAATCCAGCAGGCACCCACCCTCATCGTCCGCCGCGGCGGTCAGGTGGAAAAGCTGGTGAATGCCTCCGTCATCAAAAAATACGCATCCACCGCCCATTAACCAATCAAAAGGAGGGACCGGGTCCCTCCTTTTTCAATTTTCAATGTGAGGAGATGTGCCAGCATGCAAATCGCGTTTTTCGGTCTGGGCAACATGGGTTTTCCCATTGCCGCCAACCTGCTGAAGGCCGGCCACAGCGTCACCACTGCCGTTCACCGGGATCCCTCCCCCGCTCTGCGGCTTCAGGAGCTGGGCGGACACATCGCCGCCTCTCCGGAGGAGGCTCTGCGGGGTGCGGAGCTGATCTTCACCATCGTCCCCGATGACAGCGCCCTGCTGGGCCTTTTGAGTGACGCCTTCCTGTCCGCCCTGCCCGCCGGCAGCACGGTGGTGGAGATGACCTCCGCCTCCGCGGCAGCCGCGGAGAAAGCCGCCGCCCTCTGCGCCGCCCACGGCGTTTCCCTGCTGGACGCGCCGGTGTCCGGCGGCGTCAAGGGCACCGCCAGCGGCACCATGTCCATGCTGTGCGCCGGCGACCGGGCGGTATTCGATCATGTGGCGCCGGTGCTGGGGAACATTGCCGGGAAGCTGTGCTATGTGGGCGGCAGGCCCGGCCAGGGCAAGATCATCAAGTCCCTGAACAACCTCCTGAGCGCCGTCAATAAAACCGCCGTGGGGGAGGCCTGGCGGATGGCGGAGGCCCACGGTGTGGACCCGGACGCGTTTTTTGACGCCGTGTCCGCCTCCAGCGGCGATTCCGCCGCCCTGCGGGCCTCCTTCCCCAAGATCCGCTCCGGGGACTACACCCCCGGCTTCACCGTGGCCCTGATGCGGAAGGACCTGGAGCTGGCCATGTCGCTGGCGGACGGCATGACCCTGCCGATGGGCGAGGCCGTGCTGGACTACTACCGCCGTGCCCGGGAATTCGACAGCGAGGACAGCACCGCCGTGGCCAAGGTCCGCTATCCCGGCCGGAAAGAGAGATTCTGTGATGGAGCATTTTGACATCGTCATCGCAGGCGGCGGCCCCGCGGGCCTCACCGCCGCCATCTATGCCCGGCGGGCGGGCAGGTCCGTGCTGCTGCTGGAAAAGGAGGGCTTTGGCGGACAGATCGCCTCCTCTCCCCGAGTGGAGAATTTCCCGGGACTCATGTCCGTCTCCGGTGCGGAGCTGGCGGACCGGCTGTACGACCAGGCGGAAGCCCTGGGGGCCCGGCTGGAGCTGGAGGAGGTCCTGGAGGTCCGGGACGGCCCCTGCAAGACCGTGATCACCGATTACGGCGCCTACACCTGCTCCGCCCTCATTTTGGCCACCGGCATGAAGCACCGGACCCTGGGACTTCCCGGGGAGGACGCCATGACGGGCATTTCCTTCTGCGCCGTGTGCGATGGCTCCTTCTATCAGGGAAAGGACGTGGCGGTGTGCGGCGGCGGCAACACCGCTTTACAGGATGCGTTATTCCTGGCGGACCTGTGCCGCCAGGTGACTGTCATCCACCGCCGGGGCGCCTTCCGGGGTGATCCCGTTTTGGTGCGGGCCCTTCAGCAGCGCGCCAACGTGTCCTTCGCCATGGACACCGTTGTGACCGCCCTTCTGGGCGGTGATGCTTTAACGGGGCTGTCCCTGCGAAACACCGTAACCGGCATGGAGTCCTCTCTGGCGGTCTCCGGACTGTTTGAGGCCGTGGGACAACTGCCGGAGACAACACTGTCCGCTCTTTTGACGCCGGTGGACGCAGATGGCTTCATCCCCTGCGGGGAGGACTGCGTCACCCCCGCCGCCGGTGTGTTCGCCGCCGGCGACTGCCGCGCCAAGGGCGTCCGCCAATTGACCACCGCCTGCGCCGACGGCGCCGTGGCCGCCCTGGCCGCCTGCAATTACTGCAAATACGTGTAAGCCGGCATATCATAGCGGATACGCTCCGTGGGCAGAGATATCCGACCGGCGCAAAACAACCGCCGCTATGGGTAACTCCATAGCGGCGGCTTATGCTCTGCGCTTACGCGGAAAAGTCCGTTATTGCAAGGCCGCCTTGACCTCAGGGATCGACTTTTCCGCCTGCCGCAGTGCTTTGATTTCTGGGATCTGTGTCAGGCTCTGCTTCTGTTTATAGCGTCTCGTCAAGTTTTCCTCCGCCTGTTCAAAGGGCAGCATCCCTTCTTCTGTATAGTATTTTAATGTGCTGTATCTGACCTTGGTCAGTCTGACCAATTCGCCGATCGTTACATATTCAGCGCGGATTTTTTCGATGATTCCTGTGACAACGCTTTTTTCGGAGCAAAGCCGTCCTTATTTGCCAAAAGGCCGGCCCTGGCAGGCTCTACAGCGCCAGCCGCCTTCAAGCTCTCCATGAGCAAGGCTGTCAGCTCATTCCATTTTTTGTTGATGAAGGCTGTGTATACAACTACAAAATAAAAATGCTGTGCGATGGGCAAGCCCAATGCACAGCATTTTTCTGTTTTCGTTTTCCGGGGCCGCTCACAGCTCGATGCCCACGGTCCGCAGCATCTGCCACACCTGCCGGGCGGTGTCATCGGCACCGTCCCGGCTGGCCACAATGAGGTCGGCATATTTGGCATACAAAGGCTCCCGCTGCTCATAGATCTGGCGGATGGTCATGCCCGCCGGGGCCGCGATGCCCCGGTCGGTGAGGTCCGCCGGCATCCGCTCCAGGATCTGGCTGAGGGGCGTTTCCAGCCAGACGATGACGCCGTTTTCCTTCAAATGCTCCATGGCGTCCTCGTAGAGGACCATACTGCCGCCGGTGGACACCACCGTGTCCGTCCGGTCCAACTCCACGCCGATCGTTTCCTCGATCCTGAAAAATTCCTCCAGGCCGTCCTCCCGCAGGATCTCCGGCAGCGTCTTGCCTGCGGCCTCCACGATCAGGTCGTCCAGGTCCACGAAGGTATAGTCCAGCCGCTGGGCCAGAGCGCGGCCCACCACGCTTTTGCCCGTGCCAGGCATGCCGATCAATACGATGTTTTTCATAGGTTCATTCCCATCCGTTTACGATGTTGTCCGGCTTATGGCCGTCTGCGATCCGCTCCGCGTTCCGCCACATGTGCAGGTGGCTACGGCGGAAGCTGGCCTCCGTGATGCCGCCCAGGTGGGGCGACAGCACCACCCGGTCGCAGGCAGGGGCCGGCATGGTCACCAGCGGGTTGTCCGCCGTCACCGGCTCCGGCGCCAGGGTGTCCAGACCCGCGCCTGCTAGTCTCCCCTCCATCAGCGCCCTCCGCAGGGCCAGACCGTCCACTAGCTCGCCCCGGGCGGTGTTCACCAGGTACGCCGTGGGCTTCATCCGGGCCAGGAAGGCTTCGTTCACAATATTCCGGGTCTCCTCCGTCACGGCGCAGTGGAGGCTGATGATATCGCAGGAGGCCGCCAGCTCCTCCAGCGTCGTATAGGTGACGCCGCAGCGCGCTTCCTCCTCCTGGTCCCGGCGGTGCTTTGTATAGTAGTAGATCTCACAGCCAAAGGGCGCCAACCGCTCCGCAGTGGCCCTGGCGATGTCGCCAAAGCCCACCAAGCCGACCCGGCAGTCCGACAGTTCCCGGATGCCCTCGACCATGCTGCGCTCCTTCACCTCCATCTGCCGCCCTTCCCGAACGGCCCTGTCGCCGGGGATCTCCCGGCGCAGGAGCATAAGCATCAGCATAATGGCCTGCTCCGCCACAGCACCGGCGTTGCAGCCCTTGTTGTTGCAGACGTATACGCCCCGCTCTCTGGCGGCCGCCAGGTCGATCTTGTCATAAGCCACGCCTTCGGAGTGGACCAGCTTCAGCTTGGGCATGCCGGCCATCAGCTCCGCCGGCACCGGTGTGATGGCGTCCACGAACAGGATATCCGCATCTCCGTCGCGGGCAAGGAGCCGCTCCGCCGGCGTATCCTTGTCCCGGAACACCAGCTCCTGCTGGCGGATAAAGGGCAGCGGCGGCAGGTATTTTTCATACCTTGCCTGGGCGCCCAAAATCAGGATCTTCATGATAACATCGCTTCCTTGGCACAATATCAATAACGGTATTATAGCAGGATGCGGACAAATGTCCACGGTCAAATCACACGAAAAAAGCCATGTTCCCGGTGCTTTGGCTGTCATCGGTGGCCTCCACAAGGGTCTTCGCGAAATCCGCCGCGCAAACTGTCGAATTTGTCAATTGCGTGTCCCACGCAAATCCGATACAATAGGTATGACCTTTCAATGGTAGTACCATTCTGACATTGTGCCGAGGTGAATCGTATGAGCACTCAGCTCACCCAGTCCAAAACCATCCGCGCCCAGCTCCTCTCTGACATGAAGGACGGCGCCTACGCCGACTGCCAGCGCCTTCCCCGGGAAAGCGTCCTGGCGGAGAAGCTGGGCATCAGCCGCACGCAGCTGCGGGACATTCTGGCCTCCCTGGAGCGGGAGGGCTTCATTACCCGCCGCCACGGCGTTGGCACCATCATCAACCGGCATGTGCTGAACGTCCAGACCCGCATGGACATTGAAGAGGAGTTTCTGGACATGATCCGCGAGAGCGGCTTTGAACCGGCTGTGGCCTATGTCCGTGTGACCGAGAGCACCGCTGACGAGGCCATTGCCTCCCGGCTGCGCATTGAGGAGGGCACGCCCATCATCCGGGTGTCCCGCCTGTGCACTGCCGACGGCCGGCCGGCCATTTACTGTGAGGACGTGATGGAAAAGGCCCTGGCCCGGGGAAACTACACTCTCAAGGACCTGAAGCTCCCCATTTTCCATTTCCTCCAGCAGTTTTGCGGCATCAACCCGTATCTGGACCTGACAGACCTGCGCCCCGCCGCGGCGGATGCCGCCCTGGCGGAGATCTTCCAGGTCCCTGTCGGCACCCCCCTGCTGAACATGGACGAGGTGGACTTTGACATCGACGGCAACCCCGTCTTCTGCTCCAATGAGTATTTTGCGGATGGCATTTTCCGCCTTACCGTCATGCGGAAAAAGCTCTGACGAACGTTTTACGGAAAAAGGAGAGCAAAGCAATGAAAAAAGTCGCTGTTATCATGGGTTCTGATTCCGATTGGCCTGTGGTCAAGGGGGCCTGCGCCCAGCTGGACGCCTTTGGCATTCCCTATGAGGCCCACATCCTCAGCGCCCACCGCACCCCCGCCGCCGCCGCGGAGTTCGCCAAAGGCGCACGCCAAAACGGCTTCGGCGTGCTGATCTGCGCCGCCGGCATGGCGGCCCATCTGGCCGGCGCCTTCGCCGGAAACTCCACTCTCCCGGTCATCGGCATCCCCATGAAGGGCGGCGCCATGGACGGGCTGGACGCATTGCTGGCCACGGTGCAGATGCCCAGTGGCATTCCCGTGGCCACCGTGGCTATCAATGGCGCCAAAAACGCCGCCGTCCTGGCGGCACAGATCCTGGCCGTCAGCGATGATGCCCTGGCCGCCAAGCTGGACCAGGCCCGGGAGGATATGGCGAAGCAGATCGCTGAAAAAGAAACCAAGCTCCAGGCGGAGCTGCGCAAGTGAGCTCCGATGCCCGGTCGTTCCGGTACAAAGAGACCGCATACATTTTGAACAGCATATGATTTTAATTTGACATAGGAGGACGAATACCATGCAGAAGTTAGCACAGATCTATGAGGGCAAGGCCAAGAAGGTCTACGCCACCGACGACCCCAACCTGGTCATCGTGGACTACAAGGATGACGCCACCGCCCTGGACGGCCTGAAGAAGGGCACCATCGTGGGCAAGGGCGTCATCAACAACCAGATGACCAACCGCCTGATGGCAAAGATGGAAAAGGCCGGCATCCCCACCCACTTCGTCCAGGAGCTGAGCGAGCGGGAGACTTTGGTGAAGAAGGTCTCCATCGTACCTCTGGAAGTCATCATCCGCAACATCTCCGCCGGTCACTTCGCCTCCCGCTACGGTGTGGAGGAGGGCATCGTGTTCGAGCAGCCCACCATTGAATTCTCCTATAAAAGCGACGATCTCCACGATCCCCTGCTGAACGAGTATCACGCCCTGGCCCTGAAGCTGGCCACCCGGGAGGAGATTGACCTTATCAAGAAGTACTCCTTCGCTGTCAACGATGTGCTCAAGGCCTTCTGGGCGGAGTGCGGCGTCACCCTGGTGGACTTCAAGCTGGAGTTCGGCAAGACTCCCGACGGCACCATCGTGCTGGCCGACGAGATCAGTCCCGACACCTGCCGCCTGTGGGATTCCAAGACCCATGAGAAGCTGGACAAAGACCGTTTCCGCCGGGACATGGGCGGCGTGGAAGACGCCTACGCCGAGATCATGAAGAGACTGCTGACCCATGATGCAGACTGATCTGACCGCGCTCACCGAGCGCCACATCCACGAAGAATGCGGTGTCTTCGGCATTTATTCCCAAACCACCGCCGATGTCGCGTCCATGGCCTATTACGCCCTGTATTCCCTGCAGCACCGGGGGCAGGAGAGCGCCGGCATCGTGGTGAACGATGACGGCCTGTTCACCTCCTGGCGGGATGTGGGTCTTGTCAGCGAGGTGTTCCCCAAGGACCGTCTCAAGTCCCTGGGCACCGGCAACATCGCCGTGGGCCATGTGCGCTACGGCACCACCGGCTCTGACAACAAGCGCAACGTCCAGCCCATCCTGGTGAACCATTATAAGGGCCGCATGGCGCTGGCCCACAACGGCAACCTCACCAACTCCCATGAGCTGCGGGCGTCACTGGAGAGCAAGGGTTCTATTTTCCATACCACCACCGATTCGGAGGTCATCTCCTACATCATCGTCCAGGAGCGGCTCCACGCTCCCTCTATCGAAGCCGCCATCTCCGCCGCCATGGACAAGCTCATCGGCGCTTACTCTCTGGTGATCTCCTCTCCCTCCAAGCTCATCGCTGTCCGGGACCCCTACGGCTTCCGCCCCCTGTGCATAGGCAAGCTGAAGGACGGCTCCATCGTGTTCGCCTCTGAGTCCTGCGCCCTGGACGCCATCGGCGCCCAGTTTGAGCGGGACATCCGCCCCGGCGAGATCGTCGTGGTGGATAAAAACGGCATAAAATCCGACTCCAGCCACTGCGGCAAGGCGCCCAAAAAGCTGTGTGTATTTGAGTTCATCTACTTTGCCCGTCCCGATTCCGTCATTGACGGCTCCAGCGTCCACATCGCCCGCCAGAGGGCCGGTGCTTTCCTGGCGCTGGAGCATCCGGTCCAGGCGGACATCGTCATCGGCGTGCCGGACTCCGGTCTGGACGCCGCTCTGGGCTACGCCCGCCAGTCCGGCATTCCCTACGGCATGGGCTTCATCAAAAACAAGTACATCGGCCGTACCTTCATCTCCCCCACCCAGGACATGCGGGAAAACGAGGTCAATATCAAGCTCAATCCCATCCGGTCCGTGGTGGAGGGCAAGCGAGTGGTCCTCATTGATGACTCCATCGTCCGGGGCACCACCTGCCGCCGGACCATCGACCTGCTGCGCAGGGCCGGCGCCCGGGAGATCCATATGCGGGTCAGCGCGCCCCCCTTTGTCTCCGAGTGCTACTACGGCACGGATATTGATGACAAGAACAAGCTCATTGCCAACCACCACACCGTGGAGGAGATCGCCGAGATCATCGGCGTGGACTCCCTGGGCTACCTCAGCCTGGACGATGTGGTAAAGCTGGCGGACAATACTGAATGCGGCTTCTGCACCGCATGCTTCGGCGGCGGTTATCCCACTCCCGTCCCCCAGGATGGCGGCAAAGACCGTTTTGAGTGCAAGATCAGTGAAAGGACGAAAGCGTAATGCGTAGTTTTTCTGACAGCTATCGTGAGGCCGGCGTCAATATTGAGGCTGGCTATGAGGGCGTGAAGCTCATGAAAAAGCATGTGGAGCGCACCCTGATCCCCGGCGTTGTGTCCGATATCGGCGGCTTCGGCGGCCTGTTCGCCCCCGACCTGAGCGGCATGGCCGAGCCCGTCCTCGTCTCCGGCACCGACGGCGTGGGCACGAAACTCCGCATCGCCCAGCTGCTGGATAAGCACGACACCGTGGGCATCGACTGCGTGGCCATGTGCGTCAACGACATCATCTGCTGCGGCGCCAAGCCCATTTTCTTCCTGGACTACATCGCCATCGGCAAAAACGAGCCGGAAAAGGTGGCCGCCATCGTCTCCGGCGTGGCGGAGGGCTGCGTCCAGTCCGGCTGCGCCCTCATCGGCGGCGAGACTGCCGAGCACCCCGGCATGATGGCCGCCGATGATTACGACCTGGCCGGCTTCTCCGTGGGGCTGGTGGACAAGGCCAAGGTGGTGGACCACTCCGCCATGAAGGCCGGTGATGTCATCATCGCCCTGCCCTCCTCCGGCATCCACTCCAACGGCTACTCCCTGGTGCGCAAGGTGTTCAACGTGGAGCACGCCAATCTGAACATGTACTCCGACGAGCTGGGCCGCACCCTGGGCGAAGCGCTGCTGGAGCCCACCCGCATCTATGTCAAGCCCGTCCTGCGCTGTATGGAGGCCGTCTCTGTCCGCGGCGTCAGCCACATTACCGGCGGCGGCTTCTTTGAGAACATTCCCCGCTGCCTGCCGGAGGGTCTCACCGCCAGGATCGACAAGTCCGCCATCCAGACGCCCCCCATCTTCCGCATGCTCCAGCGCATGGGCGGCATTTCCGAGCACGATATGTTCAACACCTACAACATGGGTGTTGGCATGACCGTCATCGTTCCCAAGGAGGACGCGGACCGGGCCGTGGCCGCCCTGGACTGCGGTGCCTATGTTGTCGGCGAGATCGCGGAAGGCGGCGAGCAGGTGACTCTATGCTGAAAAAAGCCAACATCGCCGTGCTGGTCTCCGGCGGCGGCACCAATCTGGAGGCCCTGCTGAAGGCCCAGGAAGAGGGCCGCATCCCCCACGGGCAGATCGTTCTGGTCTGCGCCAGCAACGAAACGGCATACGCACTGACCCGGGCCGCCAACCATGACGTGCCCGGCGTCGCTATCCCCAGAAAGCAGATGCGTCAGGAGGCCTTTGAGACCTCCCTCTCCTTGAAGCTGGCGGAGTACAAGATCGACGTTATCATCCTGGCGGGCTTCCTCTCCATTTTGTCCGAGGACTTTGTCCGCCAGTGGCCGGAGCGCATCCTCAACATCCATCCATCCCTCATCCCCTCCTTCTGCGGCAAGGGGATGTACGGGCTGAAGGTCCATGAGGCAGCTTTGGCCCGTGGTGTAAAGGTCACCGGCGCCACGGTGCATCTGGTGAACGAGATCCCCGACGGCGGACGCATCCTGCTGCAAAAGGCCGTGGACATCCTTCCCGGCGACACGGCGGAGATCCTGCAGCGCCGGGTCATGGAGCAGGCGGAATGGGTCCTGTTGCCTCAGGCCGCCGAAATGTTATGTAAACAAATCACAGAAGAAGCGGCCCTGTAATGCCGAACACGGATTGGGCCGCGCTCTCCCGTAAAAGCAGGCAGAAATTCGGGGCCTAAGATCCAGGTCAAGGCCATCCAGGCCGGGACGGGATCCGTTTACCTGCAAAAAGCGCGGTTTGACATCTCCGACCCGCAGCTGTGGCTCTGTCTGCTTTTGTTTGAGCAAGAGAAGCTCCCGGCCCCTTATTTGATCCCTGCCGCCGCATGGCGGCAGGAGACGCCGCTGTTCCGGGATCACTCCTATGACCAGCCCGGACAGACCAGCAAGCCGGAATATGGCTTGAATCTCTCCCGGAAGAATCTGCCCCTGTTAACGCCCTTTTCTTTTGAAAAAATGATCAAGGATTTTTGAATGGAGACTTTTTCATGAACGAACTGGAACTGAAATATGGCTGCAACCCCAATCAAAAGCCCTCCCGCATCTTTATGAAGGACGGCTCCGACCTGCCTATCACGGTGCTGAACGGCAAGCCCGGCTACATCAACTTTCTGGACGCTCTCAACTCCTGGCAGCTGGTGAAGGAGCTGAAGGCCGCCACCGGTCTGCCCTCCGCCGCCTCCTTTAAGCACGTTTCCCCCGCCGGTGCCGCCGTGGGCCTGCCCCTCAGTGACGTGGATAAAAAGATCTATTTTGTGGAGGACAGCGCAGAGCTCTCCCCCATCGCCTGCGCCTATATCCGGGCCCGGGGCGCCGACCGCCTGTGCTCCTACGGCGACTGGGCGGCCCTCAGCGACGTCTGCGACGCCGCCACCGCCAGCTACCTGAAGGCCGAGGTGTCCGACGGCGTCATCGCCCCCGGCTACACCGACGAGGCTCTGGAGATTTTGAAAACCAAGAAGAAGGGCGGCTACAATGTCATCCAGATCGACCCGGATTACGTCCCCGCCCCCCAGGAGTACAAGGACGTGTTCGGCGTCACCTTCCAGCAGGGCCGCAACAATTTCGCCATTAACGAGGAGTTGCTGGGCAACATCGTCACGGAGAACAAGGACCTGCCCCAGCAGGCGAAGATCGATATGATCGTCTCCCTCATTACCTTGAAGTACACCCAGTCCAACTCCGTGTGCTACGTGAAGGATGGCCAGGCCATTGGCGTGGGCGCCGGCCAGCAGAGCCGCATCCACTGCACCCGTCTGGCGGGCCAGAAGGCGGACAACTGGTATCTACGCCAGCATCCCAAGGTCTTAGGGCTGCAGTTCCTGGACAACATCCGCCGCCCCGACCGGGACAATGCCATCGACATCTACACCTCCGATGAATATGAGGACATCCTGGCCGACGGCGTGTGGCAGAATACCTTCAAGGTAAAACCCGAAGTCCTGACCGCCGAGGAAAAGAAGGCCTGGATCGCCACCCAGTCCGGCGTGACCGTGGGCAGTGACGCCTTCTTCCCCTTCGGTGACAACGTGGAGCGGGCTCGCAAATCTGGCGTCCAGTACATCGCCGAGCCCGGCGGCTCCATCCGGGATGACCATGTCATCGCCACCGCCAACAAGTACGGCATCACCATGTGCTTCACCGGGATGCGCCTGTTCCACCACTGATACAGATTGAAGAGTGGAGATTGGAGAGTGAAGATTGTGGCATCTGAGAGCATTGCTTATCAAAAAGCACTGGAATTTGCAAAACGTATTGTGCAATTGTGTCGTCATCTTCGCTCTGACCATCAGGAGTATGTTTTATCCAAACAGGTCCTTCGCAGCGGTACCAGCATCGGCGCAAACATTGCCGAGGCCCGCTGCGGCTTCAGCCGCAAGGATTTTATCGCTAAAATTTATATTGCGCTGAAGGAGTGCTCAGAGACTCTTTTTATTGGTTGGAACTTCTCTATTCCACAGAATATCTGACTCCAGAAGAATACGCATCTCTCCATCAAGACTGTGAAGAACTTCGCCGCATTCTGTCCGCAACTACAAAGCGTTTCAGCTAACAAAAATCTTCACTCTTAACTCTTCAATCTCCAATCTCAACAGAAAGGTTCTGATCTGATGAATCTCCTCGTCGTTGGCGGCGGTGGCCGCGAACACGCTATCATTAAAAAATTAAAGGAAAACCCCACGGTGGAGACCATCTACGCCCTGCCGGGCAACGGCGGCATCGCCCGGGACGCGGTGTGCGTCCCGTCGATCAACGCCAAGGATATCCCCGCCATCGTGGACTTCGCCAAGTCCCACGCCATCGACTTTGCCGTGGTGGCGCCGGACGATCCCCTGGCCCTGGGCTGTGTGGACCGGCTCCATGAGGCCGGCATCCCCTGCTTCGGCCCTGACGCCAAGGCCGCCCGCATCGAGGCCAGCAAGGTCTTTTCCAAGAACCTGATGAAAAAATACGGCATCCCCACCGCCTCCTACGAGGTGTTTGATGACCCCGCCAAGGCGCTGGAATACCTGCGGGGCGCCTCCTTCCCCATCGTCATCAAGGCTGACGGCCTGGCCCTGGGCAAGGGTGTGCTCATCCCCCAGGATCTGGCAGAGGCGGAGGCCGCCGTCAAGACCATCATGGAGGACAAGGCCTTCGGCGACTCTGGCAACGAGATCGTCATTGAGGAGTTTCTCACCGGCCCGGAGGTCAGCGTGCTGGCCTTCACCGACGGCACCGCCATCGCCCCCATGGTGTCCTCCATGGACCACAAGCGGGCTGGGGACAACGACACCGGCCTCAACACCGGCGGCATGGGCACTGTGGCGCCCAATCCTTACTACACCGCCGAGGTGGCCCAGGTGTGCATGGACACCATTTTCCTGCCCACCCTGGCCGCCATGCGGGCGGAGGGCTGCCCCTTCAAGGGCTGTTTGTATTTCGGCCTTATGATCACCCCCAACGGCCCCAAGGTCATCGAGTACAACTGCCGTTTCGGCGATCCGGAGACTCAGGTGGTGCTGCCGCTGCTGAAAACTGACCTGCTGACGGTCATGCAGGCCGTGGAAAACGAAACGCTGGCGGACCTGGATGTGGAGTGGCACGACGGCGCCGCCGCCTGCGTCATTCTGGCTTCGGGCGGCTATCCCAGCCACTACGAAAAGGGCAAGGTCATGACCTTCCCTGAGAGACTGCCCGCCAACGTCACCATTTATCACGCCGGTGACAAGCTGGCGGAGGACGGCCGGCTGGTCACCAGCGGCGGCCGGGTCCTGGGCGTCACCGCCACGGCCTCCACGCTGCAAAAGGCGCTGGAAGACGCCTACGCCGCCGCGGAGACAGTGACGTTTGACGGCAAATATATGCGCCATGACATCGGCCGGCGGGCGCTGGCCGCAATGGAGGGATAAGCACATGGTACGACGTATTTACGTGGAAAAAAAGCCTGCTCTCCGGCAGGAGGCCGCCGGCCTTTTGAATGAGCTGCGGTCCTTGCTGGGCATCTCCTCCCTGACAGGGCTGCGGCTGCTGAACCGTTACGACGTGGAGGGCCTGGACGCGGAGACCTTCCAGCGGGCTGTGCAGACGGTGTTCTCGGAGCCCCAGGTGGACGATGCCACCGCCGCCCTGCCCGCCGAGGATGACATCGCCTTCGCGGTGGAATACCTCCCCGGCCAGTTCGACCAGCGGGCGGACTCCGCCAGTCAGTGCATCCAGCTGATGACCCAGGGAGACCGCCCCGCGGTCCGCACCGCCAAGGTCTATCTGCTCTCCGGCGACCTGACCCCCAGCGATGTGGACAAGATCAAGCATTACGTCATCAACCCCGTGGAGGCCCGGGAGGCAGGCCTGGAAACAGTGGACACCCTGCAAATGGAGTACGCCGTCCCCACCTCCGTGGAGACGGTGGATGGCTTTACCACCATGGACGAGGCGGACCTTTCCGCCCTGCTGGACAAGCTGGGCCTGGCCATGGACCTGGATGACCTGAAGTTCCTCCAGGCCCACTTCCGGGATGACGAGCACCGGGACCCCACCATCACCGAAATTCGCGTGGTGGACACCTACTGGTCCGACCACTGCCGCCACACCACCTTCTCCACCCACATCGACTCCGTGGAGATTTTGGACGAGGAGACCCGTGCCGCCTATGAGCGGTATCTGGCCGCCCGGGAGGAGGTCTACGGCCCCGAAAAGGCCGCCCTCCGGCCCCAGACCCTGATGGATATGGCCACCATCGGCGCGAAAGTTCTGAAAAAGCGGGGCCTGCTCCGGAATCTGGACCAGAGCGAGGAGATCAACGCCTGCTCCATTCACGTTGCCGCCACGGTGGACGGCGAGGCACAGGACTGGCTGCTGATGTTCAAGAACGAAACTCACAACCACCCCACGGAGATTGAGCCTTTCGGCGGCGCCGCCACCTGCATCGGCGGCTGTATCCGGGACCCCCTGTCCGGCCGGGCCTATGTGTATCAGGCCATGCGCGTCACCGGCTGCGGCGATCCCCGCACGCCCGTGGCGGACACCATCCCCGGCAAGCTGCCCCAGCGAAAGCTGGCCCAAACAGCCGCCGCCGGCTATTCCTCCTACGGCAACCAGATCGGCCTTGCCACCGGCCAGGTCAGTGAGGTCTATCACCCCGGATACGTTGCCAAGCATCTGGAGGTAGGCGCCGTGGTGGGCGCCGCTCCGGCGGACAACGTGGTGCGGGAGCGCCCCGCTCCCGGCGACGTGGTCATCCTGCTGGGCGGCCGCACGGGCCGGGACGGCATCGGCGGCGCCACCGGCTCCTCCAAGAGCCACAACCGCAAGTCCCTGACCACCATGGCCTCCGAGGTCCAGAAGGGCAATGCCCCTGAGGAGCGGAAGATTCAGCGGCTGTTCCGGAACGGCGAGGTCACCCGCCTCATCAAGCGCTGCAACGACTTTGGCGCCGGCGGCGTGTCTGTCGCCATCGGCGAGCTGGCCGACGGCCTGGAGATCGACCTGGATCAGGTCCGCAAAAAGTACGAGGGCCTGGACGGCACGGAGCTGGCCATTTCCGAATCCCAGGAGCGCATGGCCGTGGTGGTGGCCGCAGAAAATGCCGCCGCCTTCATCGCCGCCGCGGAGCGGGAGAACCTGGAGGCCTATCAGGTGGCCGTGGTCACGGAGAGTCCCCGCATGGTCATGAAGTGGAAGGGCGTTACCATCGTGGACCTGAGCCGCGCTTTCCTGGACACCAACGGCGCTGACAAGCACACCGCCGTGACCGTGGAGGCCAAGGACCGCGCTGCCTTGGGCAAGAGCGGCGCCGCCTCTTTGCGGGAGATGGCGTCCAGCCTGAAATGTGCCTCCCGCCGGGGCCTTTCCGAGCGGTTCGACTCCACCATCGGCGCCGGCTCCGTGCTCATGCCCTTCGGCGGAAAGAGTCAGCGCACCCCCGCCCAGTCCATGGCCGCCCTGCTGCCGGTGCTGCCGGGCCAGGAGACGGAGGACTGCTCCGTCATGGCCTGGGGCTTTGACCCGGAGCAGATGTGCGTGGACCCCTATGTGGGCGCCTACCGCTCCGTCATCACCTCCGTGGCCAAGCTGGTGGCCGCCGGCTGCGACTACCACACCGCTTACCTCACCTTCCAGGAATACTTTGAAAAGCTCCGGGAGGAGCCTGCCCGCTGGGGCAAACCCTTTGCCGCTTTGCTGGGCGCTCTGGACGCCCAGCTGGACCTGGGCGTGGCCGCCATCGGCGGCAAGGACTCCATGTCCGGCTCCTTTCTGGACATGGATGTGCCCCCCACTCTCATTTCCTTCGCCATCGCCCCCTCCAAGGCAGGCAAGGTGCTGTCCCCCGAGTTCAAGGCGGCGGGCCATCCCGTGTACCTGTTCCTGTGCGACGGTACTGCCGACAGCCAACAGGCCGCGTGGGAAGCCTTCCACGCCCTCTCTGAGGCTGGAAAGGTGAAAGCCGCCTGGGCTGTGGAGAACAGTCTGGCGGAGGCCGTTATGAACATGTCCTTCGGCAACGGCATCGGCTTCGCCGCCGACCGGGTGGGCAACATCTGGTATTCCAGCGCCATGCCCGGCGCCATCGTAGCGGAGCTAACGGAGGAACTCTCCGGCGAATCCGCCATCCGTCTGGGCGCCACCACCGCCGAGCCCACCGTGGCCATCGGCGATGACCGGGCCTCCATTGAGGAACTGCTGTCCCTCAACGAGGGCGTGCTGGAGGATGTGTATCCCAACCGCACCGCCACCGCCGCCGAGACCGTCCCTGTGCTGGAGGCCCCCGCCTTTACCCGGGCCGTGCCCAAGGTGGGCATGGCAAAGCCCAAGGTCCTCATTCCCGTGTTCCCCGGCACCAACTGCGAATACGACAGTGCCCGCGCCGTGCTGCGGGCAGGGCTGGAACCTGAAATTCTGGTGCTGAACAACCAATCCGCCCAGGGCGTTGCCGATTCCGCCGCCCGATTTGCCAGGGAGGCCCGCCAAAGCCAGATCATTTTCGTCCCCGGCGGCTTCTCCGGCGGCGACGAGCCGGATGGCTCCGGCAAGTTCATCACGGCCTTCTTCCGCAACCCCGCGGTGGCCGACGCCACCATGGAGCTGCTCAAGCAGCGGGACGGCCTGATGCTGGGCATCTGCAACGGTTTCCAGGCCCTGATCAAACTGGGTCTGGTGCCCTCCGGCGAGATCATTGACACCGATGATACCTGTCCCACTCTGAGCTACAATGTCATCGGCCGCCACCAGTCCAAAATCGTCCGCACCCGGGTGGCCTCCAACCGCTCTCCGTGGCTGGCGAAGATGCAGGTGGGCGATATCGTGAACGTCCCCATCTCCCACGGCGAGGGCCGCTTCCTCTGCCGGGAGGAGCTGCTGCGCAAGCTGGCGGAAAACGGCCAGATCGCCACCCAGTATGTGGACCTGGACGGCGCTCCCACCATGGATGTGGATTTCAACCCCAACGGCTCTGTCTGGGCCATTGAGGGCATCACCTCTCCCGATGGCCGCATCCTGGGCAAAATGGGCCACGCCGAGCGGGTGGGTCCCGGCCTGTACCGCAATGTTCCCGGTGACTATGACCTGCACCTGTTCGAGGCCGCCAAGGATTATTTTGCGATTTAAGTTGCTTTTCCGCATATTTGTGGTAACATAGTAAAAATACTTTTCAGAATATTTTGAAATGAGGTGGCCCCAATGGCGTATTTTTTCAAGGAACCTTCTCATACCTTTAGTGAATATCTGCTGGTTCCCGGTTACTCTTCCTCTGAGTGCATTCCTGCCAACGTCTCTCTCAAGACCCCGGTGGTGAAGTTCAAAAAGGGCGAGGAGTGCCCCCTGACCATGAACGTTCCCATGGTCTCCGCCGTCATGCAGTCCGTCTCCGGTGAGAAGATGGGTATCGCTCTGGCCAAGGAGGGCGGCATCGCTTTCATCTATGTCTCCCAGCCCATCGACCAGCAGGCTGAAATGGTCCGTAAGGTCAAAAACTACAAGGCCGGCTTCGTGTTCAGTGACTCCAACCTGCGCCTGGACGACACCCTGGCGGATGTTCTGGCTCTGAAGGAGCGCACCGGCCACTCCACCATGGCCGTCACCGACGACGGCACCGGCACCGGCAAGCTGCTGGGCCTGGTCACCAGCCGGGACTACCGGGTCAGCCGCATGGACCCCTCCACCCCTGTCAGCCAGTTTATGACCCCCGCGGAGAAGGTCATCTCCGCCCCCGAGGGCACCAGCCTGAAGGTGGCCAACGACATCATCTGGGACCACAAGCTCAATGCCCTGCCCATCGTCTCCGAGGACGGGCACCTGGTGAGCTTCGTGTTCCGCAAGGACTATGATTCCCACAAGGGCAACCCCCTGGAGCTGCTGGACTCCCAGAAGCGCTATGTGGTGGGTGCTGGTATCAACACCCGGGACTATGCCGAGCGGGTCCCCGCTCTGGTGGAGGCCGGCGTGGATGTGCTGGTCATCGACTCCTCCGAGGGCTATTCCGAGTGGCAGGCCCGCACTCTGAAGTGGATCCGGGACCACTACGGCGACACCGTGAAGGTGGGCGCCGGCAACGTGGTGGATGGCGAGGGCTTCCGCTTCCTGGCGGACGCCGGCGCCGACTTTGTGAAGATCGGCATCGGCGGCGGCTCCATCTGCATCACCCGGGAGACCAAGGGCATTGGCCGCGGCCAGGCCACCGCCGTCATCGACGTGGCCCAGGAGCGGGACAAATACTTTGAGGAGACCGGCGTGTATGTGCCCATCTGCGCCGACGGCGGCATCGTTCAGGATTACCACATCACCCTGGCTTTGGCCATGGGCGCGGACTTCTGCATGCTGGGCCGCTACTTCTCCCGGTTCGACGAATCTCCCACCAGCAAGGTCCTCATCGGCGGCAGCTATATGAAGGAATACTGGGGCGAGGGCAGCGCCCGTGCCCGCAACTGGCAGCGCTACGACCTGGGCGGCGCCGCGAAGCTGAGCTTCGAGGAGGGCGTGGATTCCTATGTTCCCTACGCCGGCGCCCTGGCCGACGGCATGGCCACCACTCTGGCCAAGGTCCGCTCCACCATGTGCAACTGCGGCGCCCTGACCATCCCCGAGCTGCGGGAGAAGGCCAAGCTGACTCTGGTGTCCTCCGTCTCCATCGTGGAAGGCGGTGCGCATGACGTGCTGCTGAAAGATACCACCAACGGCAGTCAGAGAAGCTGACGCATCACCATTTGCACCATCCGCCGCCTTCCACGCCCCGCGCGTCTGCGCGTCCAAGCGTTTTGTCCCGGCAAAACCTTGAAATGGACGGGCTCCGCCCGGCCATTTGAGTCCCATGCGGGGTCCCCGCGGGACTTGTCCCGTGGGGTGCGGCGGCGCGCATGACGTGCTGCTGAAAGATACCACCAACGGCAGTCAAAGAAGCTGAATAGCAGCTCCTCTTATTTGGAGCGGTCCTCCCGGACCGCTCCAAATTTTTTCAAAAATGTATTGTAACCTTCTGAAGCTTTTCCCGACTGGACAGGTGAACAGACTTTTATAAAGGAGGGGATCCCATGGAGGACGATCAGATCGTGGAGCTGTACTGGCAGCGCAGCACCGACGCCATTGCGGAATCCAGCGCCAAATACGGCTCCTACTGTCACGCCATCGCCCTGCGCTCCTGGGCAGCCGGCAGGATGCCGAGGAATGCGTCAATGACACCTGGGCAGGCGCCTGGAACGCCATGCCTATCCACCGGCCCCAATATCTGGGCGCGTTTTTGGGGAAGATCACCCGCCGCGCCGCTTGCAGCCGCCTGACCGCCAGCCGGGCGGAAAAGCGGGGCGGCGGGGAGCTGCCGCTGGTGCTGGATGAGCTGACGGAGTGTCTCCCCTGCTCCCCCAGTGCCGCCCAGGCCGTGGAGGACGCGGAGCTGGCGCAGATGGTGAACCGCTTTTTGCACACGCTGCCGGCGCAGGCGTGCAATATCTTTCTGCGGCGGTACTGGTACGCAGAGCCGACGGCAGACATCGCTCGGCGGTATCGCATGACCCCCGGCGCCGTGAAAACCAGCCTGCACCGCAGCCGGGAAAAGCTACGGCGTTATTTGGAAAAGGAGGGGATCTTATGACATGGGAAGAGCGCCTGTTTCTGGCTCTCGGCGAGGCGGACGAATCCCTGCTGCATCGCAGCCAGCATCCGGCCCGCCGGCGACTTTGGCTGCCGTTGGCGGCTGCCGCGGCCTGTCTGGTCCTGGTGGCAGCCGGGCTTCTATATCTGCGCCAGGATGTCCGCCCCCCTGCCCCCGTCACTCCCGGCACGGCAGAGACTCCTGTCCAGACCCTCTATCTCTCCGGCGGCAATGTGGGGTCCTTTACCCTGCATCAGCTCCGGTGGGACACGGATACCAGTGCCGATTTTATCCTCTACGTGGATGAGACGCACTACCGGCAGACGGTGAAAGACGGCGTTTACACCATTGAGCCCCTTGCCGATATGAGTGGCCTGCCCCTGTGCAGCCTGGAGATCTCTCACCAGGTGGGCATCACCGTGGAGGACGCCGCCGCCTTGGCCGCGGAGACCCTGCGCGCCTCCTATGCCACCGTTTCCGAGCCCGCGAACGCCTCCATTATCGAAGGACTTCTGGTCACCGGCAGCAACGGCACAGCCTGGGACGACACCCAGGCGGAGGTCTATCTGGTGGGGGACCGGCAGGGAGGCGTGTTCATTCTGGTGTCCCGGTACTTCCTGGAGGCAGCGGAAGGCCACGGCAGCCGCTTTGCCGACATGATCTCCACCTTCCAGCCGGTCACGGCGGAGGACGTTGGGCCCGCCTGGTTGACGGAGCTGCGAAGCCTAGGCGATCAGCTGATCCCCGCCATTTTCTCCAACGACCTCGCCAGCGTGGCTGACGCCCTGGCGGAAAACGCCCTCATCGACCTTCCTCCGGAAGCGGGACTCAGCGTCTCTGCCATCGACTACACCACTGACAGCGACCAGATCCCCACCAGCGCCGCCATCTCCGTCCGGTTCCGGCAGCTGGAGGACTCCTATGATTATCTCACCATTGAGCTGTCCTACACGGAGGGCCGCTGGCTGGTCACAGCGATTCTGTTGGAAAAGTAGATCCCTCCGGCTCCCGTCCATCTGGACGGGAGCCATTTTTTATTGATATTTTTATTCAAAAAGTGTAAAATTACACTATTCAAGAAACAGGAGGATGGCCCCATGACCAGAGACCAGTTTATCCATGCCCTGAACCAGCAGGTAAAGCTGGTACGGACGGAATACGGCTTCACCCAGGATGCCATGGCAAAGGCCCTGGGCATCTCGAAAAAAACGCTGGTGGAGATCGAAAAGGGCCGCTCCTCTCTGGGCTGGACGGGCGCCGTGGCCTTCTGCACCATCTTCTCCGGCAGTCAGGTGCTGGCCGGCCTGCTGGGCGGCGAGGCCAGGGACATGGTGCTGGCCCTGGCATTTCAGGACCTGTCCCCCCACTATCCCAAAACCATGGGCGGCAAGGTCTGGTGGCGGACGGTGGACACCTACCTAGGCTGTCAGATCCAGCAGAACATTATCTCCCAGCACTACCGGGCACTGAATCAGGAAAACGAGCGGGTCTGCTCCTCTTTTGAGTTGGACCAGGTCCGCCGCAGACTGGACATTCTGCAAGGGGAGGCGGCACGATGAACTGGAAAAAAGCTCTGCGGGCATTGCTCAACAGTATCCTGCTCATTTTCTTCCTGGGCGGAGCCATTCTCTTTGCCCTTCTGCTGGCTCTGCTCAGCGGCGCCATTCCCCTGTATGCCCTCTGGCCCCTGCTGGCTGTGGGCGGTGCCGGCCTGTTGGCGCTGATCCTGACAGGCTCCGGGTATCTGGGAAGCACAGGCAAACGCCGGGTGAAGTGCGGATTTCTGGCGGTCTGTGTGCTGGCGGCGGCCTGGGGCGGCTGGGGGGCCTATCGGGAGCATCTCCCCACTCTGGATGACCGGGCCCTGCTGCTGCGGGAGTATCAGCCCTTTACAGAGGGCACCAAGGCCGTGACGCTGGACAAGCCCTCCACCCTGCGCTTCGATTCCTTCACCGCCCGGCACCTGCGGCTGGACGGAGCCACCGCCCTGTATCCTGTTTACGCCGGCTTTGTCCAGGCCGTCTATCCGGAGGGCGACTACCCCCTTTCCGGCACGGTGGCTTGCTCCAACACCGTGGGCGCCTACCAGCGGCTGCTGGACCGGGAGGTGGACATCATCTTTGCCGCCGCACCCTCCGAGGCGCAGCTGGCGGCCGCGGAGCGGGCGGGCCTGACGCTGCACATGACCCCCATCGGCAGGGAGGCCTTCGTCTTTTTCGTCAACAGCCGGAATCCGGTGACGGAGCTGACGGTGGAGGAGGTGCGGAGCATCTACTCCGGCGAGATCACCAGTTGGAGACAGGTGGGCGGCAAAAGCTGGCCCATCCGACCCTTCCAGCGGGCGGAGAACAGCGGCAGCCAGTCCGCCCTCCAGCGCCTGATGGGGGATGTCCCCCTGCTGGAGCCGGAAACGGAGGACCGCATCTCCGCCATGGACGGCATCATCCGCCAGGTGGCCAGCTACCGCAATTATAAAAACGCCATCGGCTTCTCCTTCCGCTTTTACTCCACGGAGATGGTATCCAGCAACGACATCCGCCTGCTGACGCTGAACGGCGTGGCTCCCACCAGGGAGACCATCCGGAACGGCAGCTACCCCATCTCCTCCGAGTTTTACGCCGTCACCGCCGCGCCTGCCGGTTATCCCTCTCCCCAGGAGACCAATTCGGACATTGCCGCGTTTCTGGAATGGATGCTATCCCCCCAGGGGCAGTCCATCGTGGAGAAAACGGGATATGTCGCGCTGTCATAGCCTGTGCCGCCGGTCATCCGCGCAAGGAAATGGCCGGGATCTTTTCTATATTCTCGCCGCTGTTTAATCGTTTATCTTTTAACTTTCCCAAAAGCTCTTGTAATTTTTTTGTGAAGTTTTATAATAGCAGTAATATCTTACTTCGCAAAACAGGAGTTATCAGCATCATGCAGAGAAAACCGCGTATCTTAGTTGTTGGCAGCTTTGTCATGGACGTGATCGCCACCACGGAAAAGATCCCCGCCTCCGCCCAGACCGTATATGGATTATCCTTCCATATGGCCCCCGGCGGCAAGGGTGCCAACCAAGCCCTCCAATGCGCCCGTCTGGGGGCGGATGTCACCATGATGGGCTGCGTGGGGGATGACCTGTTTGGTCAGACCCTGCTGGAAACGCCCCGCCGGGCCGGCGTGGATGTCAGCCATGTGCTGGTGCGTCAGGGCATCAGCTCCGGCGTGGGCCATGTGACTCTGGAGGTGACGGAGCACACCGCCCAAAACCGCATCGTGGTCATTCCCGGCGCCAACCGGACGCTGACCGTGGCGGAGGTGGAATGGCTCCGGGAGGAGATCGCCTCCTATGACATGGTGCTGCTCCAGCTGGAGGTCCCCCTGGAAGTGAACCGCGCCGTGGCAGGCTGGGCCAAGGCGGCCGGCGTGCCGGTGATGCTGAATCCCGCCCCCGCCACCGACTTGGATGACCAGCTGCTGCACCTTGTCACGTACCTGACCCCCAACGAGCAGGAGGCCTCCACGGAGACCGGCCTGCCTCTGCGGACAGAGGAAAACGGTCTTTTGAAGGACGCCGACCTCCAGGCCATCGCCAAGGCCCTGCGGGCCAAGGGGGTGGAGAACGTCATCATCACCCTGGGCGGGCAGGGCTCCGCCGTGGCAGGCGCTGACTCCATCCAGTACATCCCCAGTGTCCACATGGACCATGTGGCGGACCCCACCGCCGCCGGCGATTCCTTTGTGGGCGCTCTGTCCGTGGGTCTGACCGCGGGGCTTTCCCAGCGGGAGGCGCTGGCTTTCGCCAGCCACACCGCCGCCATCACCGTTTCCCGCATGGGCGCCATGCCCTCTCTGCCCACCCTGGACGAGGTGGTGGCCCTGCTGCGGCAGCGGAATTACGATGGCTTCGATCTGTCCCTGCTGGACGCACTGAACGCATGAAGCAGCCGCCGCGGTCATTTCCGCGGCGGTTTCCCTTGATTCCACGCGCCGGTATGCTTTGCCGCTTTTCATCCCTCAAGGCCTCTGCCGGACACACGACAATTCAGACAGGAGGAAGCTACCATGTCCCGGACTGTACTCTGCTATGGAGATTCCAATACATACGGCTACGACCCCCGTTCCTTCTTAGGCGACCGCTACGCCAAGGACATCCGCTGGACCGGCATTTTGGACGGCGTGTCGGACTGGTCCGTCACCTGCTGCGGTCAAAACGGCCGGGAGATCCCCACCCATCCCAGCCAGTGGGAGGAGGCCCAGGCGCTGCTGCGCCAGGCAGATCCGGACGTGTTCGCGGTCATGCTGGGCAGCAACGACCTGCTCTGCCGCCCCGGCTTTACCGCCGAGCGTGTGACTGCCCGGATGGAAGCGTTTCTCACCATTCTGGCCCATCCTCGAACCCTGCTGATCTCCCCGCCGGCCATGCGGCCCGGCTCCTGGGTAACAGAGGACCGCCTGCTCACCGAGTCCGTCCGGCTTGCCGGCTGCTATGAGGCGCTGGCGCAAAAGCTGGGCTGCGCCTTTGCCGATGCCGAACGCTGGAAGATTGGCCTGACCTTCGATGGCGTCCACTTTTCAGAGGACGGCCACAAGTCCTTTGCCCGGCACATTGCCGAGACCCTGGACGCCCTGCTCCCCGCAAGCCCTACCCCTTCTCAATGCCTGTAAAAGGAGACTGTCATGCCCCCCACCGTCAGTATCATCGTTCCTGTTTACAACGCGGAAAAGACCCTGGCCCGCTGCGTAAACAGCATTTTAAACCAGACCTATCAGGATCTGGAGCTGCTGCTGGTCAACGACGGCAGCACGGACTCCTCCGGCGACCTGTGTGACAGCTACGCCGCCCGGGACTCCCGGGTGCGGGTGTTCCACAAGGAAAACGCAGGTGTCTCCAACGCCCGAAACCTGGCCCTTGCCCAGGCCAAGGGCACCTACCTCCAGTTTCTGGACAGCGATGACTGGATTACGCCGGAGGCCACCTTCTCCCTGGTCCGGGCCGCGGAAGACAATCAGTGCGACCTGGTCATCTCGGATTTTTACCGGGTGGTGGGCGAGCGGGTGTCCCACAAGGGAGACATTGATGAGGACTCTGTGCTCACCCGGGAGGAATACGCCGCCCACATGATGGAAAATCCCGCGGATTTCTATTACGGCGTCCTTTGGAACAAGCTCTACCGCCGGGATATCGTGGAGCGCTACCACCTGCGGATGGACCCGAAGATCAGCTGGTGCGAGGACTTCATGTTCAATTTGGAGTATATCCGCCACGCCCAGCGCTTTTATGCCCTCCAGGTCCCCATTTACTACTATGTGAAGACCAAAGGCTCCCTGGTGAACAGCCAGGGTCTCAGCATCTCCAAAACCGTGCGGATGAAGCTGACGGTCTTTGAGTATTACCAGCGGTTTTTCAAAACGGTCCTGGACGAGGAGGAATACGAAAAAAGCCGTCTGAAAGTGTACCGTTTCCTGGTGGACGCCGCCGGAGACGGCGCGGTTCCGCCCACTATACTCCCCGGCTCCACCCGCCTTGGCAGCGAGCGGCTTCAGGTCTCTCCGGATATTCTGGCGGGAGATGGACCTCTGCACGACAGCTTCCGCCTGCGGAAGCTGCTGGACCGCCATCTGGAGCTGGTGGCCCTGAAGCACGACCTGTCTTTGAAGGATACCCGCCTGCTGCTGTGTCTGTTCCAGATGGGCTCCTCCATTTCCCGGAAGGACCTGGCGGACTTTACAAACCAGTCCCGCAGCAGTGTCACGCTTTCCCTGCAGCGTCTTTCTTCCCGGGAGCTGGTAAAGCTGGACGATACCCGCAGAGAGGGGCCCCGCAAGAATACACCAGAGAAAAAGCGGCTGATCGTCACCTTCCTGCCTGCGGCAGACCCCATACTGGCGGATCTGGACAGCGCCCTGCGGGATATGCGGCAGGAGCTCCTGTCCGGCTTCACGAAGGAGGAGGCGGATGCCTGCTCTCAGTTCAGCAGCCGGATCCAGAATAATATCCGAAGCGTACTTTCATAAAGATACCGCCGGGAAGCGACTGCTTCCCGGCGGTATTTCATACAGGCGCATCCGTAAAGGACTCCTGTTTCACATGCCTGAAGGCGGAGCGGAACATCAGCACCACAAAAACGAGGAACGCCGCCATGGCCGTGCCGGTGCCCTGCATGGCGCAGGCATCGTAACAGCCATGGAGCAGCACCGACGTACCATAGGCCCGCAGCAGGTTTCCCCGGCACCGGCGCCGGTCCCCCCAGGCCTCATACAGCTTGGCCCGGCCATAAAACAGGCCCATAAACACCGCGAAGGACATGTGGCCCGGAACGGCAAAGAGGGCCCGGGGCAGCGCTACGGACAAACCGTAGTGCAGCACGTACTGGATGTTTTCAAACGCGGCAAAGCCCAAGGAGACAAACACCGCGTATACGATGCCGTCAAAGCGATAGTTGAAATTGGGATCCCGCCAGGTCCTGGCGCGCAGGAACAAAAATTTCGTACCCTCCTCCACCAGCGCCACCACGAAAAAGGCCAGCAGGACCGTGTAAAGCGGACTGCCGGGGTCCACCAGACGGTACAGCACCGCCTCTCCCATTCCCTCCAGCACACCGGAGCAAAGGGCGGCGGCCACGCCCATCAGCAGCAGCGACGCCAGCAGACCGGCGGGTTCCTTTTCCACCGTGTCGTGGCGGTAGATGTAGCGCAGCAAAAACCACGCCGGCAGCACCGCCGCCAGGATGTAGACCGCCAGGATGTAAAATCCCGGCATGGCAAAAAAGAAAAGCGGCATTTTCTCTCATTCCTCCCCGATATAGGTGAACCGCCGGTCCGTGACGCCGTCCCGGGTCACCTCTTCATTCCACATGGACGCCGGCCGCACCCAGATGCCGTGGTCCCCGTACAGCGCCTGGTACACCACCATGGGCTCCCGGGTCTCCGAATGGATGGCCGTGTACAGCACCCGGTATTCCTTTCCCTTGAAGTGGCGGTAGCGGCCGGGCCGCACCGCGTCCTCTCCGCAGCGGCGGCTCAGGGTGGCGTTGGTATAGGCGCCGTCCTCCGTGACCTCCCTGCCGAACCACGTCGGCGGTTGGAAGGCCAGTGCTTCCCTCTCCGTGGGAAATTCCACCTCCGCCATCACCAGCGGAGCAAAAGGCGGCGCGAATACATCCAACTCGATGGTATAGGGACCGCAGGGGATGCGCCAGCGGTCCTTGGTGATGACCGCCCCCTCCGCCTTGGCCAGCAAGCGGCCGTAGGCCTCCGCCGTCAAGGGCGTTTCCCACTCCTCCCGGCTGAGGAGGCCGGGGCCCTTGCAGGTGAGCACATAGTCCTCCCCGCTGCGGCGCACCCGCACCACAGGGTCTGTGGAGAGATACGCCTGCTGGATGTGCCGCACGGGATATTGCTCCAGATGCTCCGGCAGCGCTTCCACCAGGAATTTCCGTTCGATCTCCATGGCTGATATCCCCCTCACTTCTCCACCCGAAGCCACGGATTTTCCATTTCCGCGTCCTTCAGCACCTGGAAAAGGCTCCGGGCCACGGGGCCCAGCTTTTCCGCCAGCTTCTCACTGTCTGTCACCCGGAGGACCGTCTCCTCTCCCAGCTCCGTCAGGCAATCATACAGGGCGTCCAGATTCCTGCCGTACCACGCCGGCAGCGCCAGCTCCCGGGCCAGGGCATCGTGCAGCTCCTCCCGGGTGGAGATGGCGTCTCCGTCCAATACCGCGATGCGCATGGTCATTCCTCCCCGTACAGCAGTTCAAAGGAGGCGTAGTGGTCCTCCGTATAATAGATGAGGCCGTCATTGGAGAACACGATACGCTTGGCCCCCCGGCTCTCCGCCCCCAACGTGTCGATGTCACACTCCGTATAGGCGCGGCCCTCCGCCTCCGGCAGCAGGCCCTCATAGTTTCCAAAGCGGCTGCCGCCGATGCACTTGCCCGGCGCGTAGGGCTCCAGGGAGCCGCCGGGCCACCCCAGCTTTTCCGCCTCTTTTTTCGTGATGAAGTTATCCGGCAGGTGACCATACAGGTGCAGGTACAGGGCCACATCCTCCTTGGTGGTGTAGGCGCCGTCCTCCGGCAGCGCCGCTTCCCCGCCTTCCTGGGACTCCGGCGGTTCCTCCGGTGCCTGCGTTTCCTCCGCCGGGGTGGTCTGCTCCGCCGGCTGTGCCGTTTCCCGCTCCGCCGGCTGGGGAGACTGGGGCGTTTGGGTGCCGCCGCAGGCAGTCAATGTCAACGCCAGTATCAGGGCCAGCAGTCCCGCCAGCCAGTTCTTTTTGAAAAGCTGTTTCATGTTGGTTCTCCTTCACGTTTGTGTCTCCAGTATACCGCGCCCATCAGGCTCTGGCAACAAAAAAGCGCCCTGTTCCCAGGGCGCTTTCCAAATTCAGCGTTTTGGGGGACATACGCTGTCCGCCAAGGCCATGGCCGCCTGCTCCACCTCGGTCCGCCGGGGCGTTTCCGGGACGGCCTCCGCCTTCTTCACGGTGCCTGTCCCGTGGCGGGACAGGGCGGCACAGCACACAAAGGCCAGCAGGCACGTGGCGCCTGCCCGCCACACCAGCTGCGTCCGGGCATCGTACCCCCGCCACACAGTGGGCAGCGCCAGGTCCGCAAGACCCAGCGCCAGCGCCGCCGCCAGAATGAACGCCACGTTCCCCGGCCGCAGGAGCTTCTTCAGCGGCAGGTCCGGCAGGGCCGCCTTCACGGAAGCGGCAAACACCGCCAGCAGCACCAGGGAAAGGCACAGCCAGCTGAGCAACCGTTCCACCACAGGCGCCGCGCCGCCCCACAGGAGGGACAGAGCCGACAGCAGTACCCAGCCCAGTGCCCACAGCGGCACGCCCACCAGCAGCCGCACCGCCGCCGGCAAGCTCCAGATCCAGTTTTTCACCCGGGAGGCCGGTGTGCTCCGCCGGGTCTCCTCCGCTCCGGCGCCGTCCCCGTCATCGGACAGGCCCTCCACCACGGCGTCCGGCTCCGGCGCGCTCATCAGCTCCGCCGGGGTATCAAACAGGGCGCCGGTGACCATGCCGGCCGCCGCGGCCGTGGTGACTGCCGCCACCGCCGCCTTTTTCCGCTTGTTCATGACACCGCCCCCTTTTTTGCCATTGTACCGCTGTTTGTCAAAAAAGGCAAGATTTTCCCACAGTCTTCTCTTTTGGAGAAAACTGTGGTATGATACCCACCAGGAATTAAAGGAGCTGATCCCATGGAGCAGGAGCACAAGCGCCGTGTCCGCTACAAAGGCACCCACCCCCGCAGCTATCAGGAAAAGTACAAGGAGCTGGATCCGGAAAAATACCAGGCGGATGTGGCAAAGATCATCCAAAGCGGCAAGACCCCCGCCGGGACCCACATCCCCATCATGGTGAAGGAAATCCTGGATATTCTCCAGATCCAGCCGGGACAGACCGGCTATGACGCCACCCTTGGCTACGGCGGCCACACCCGGCGGATGCTGGAGGCCCTGCAGGGCCAGGGGCACCTGTATGCCACCGACGTGGACCCCATCGAATCGGAGAAGACCCGAAAGCGGCTGGCGGATTTGGGCTACGGCCCGGATATCCTCACCATCCGCCGCATGAACTTCGCCCAGGCGGACCAGGTGGCCTCCGGCGTGAAATTCGATTTCGTGCTGGCGGACCTGGGAGTCTCCTCCATGCAGATCGACAACCCGGAGCGGGGCTTCACCTTTAAGTTCGACGGTCCTCTGGACCTGCGGCTAGACCCCTCGTCAGGCGTTCCCGCCGCCCAGCGGCTGCGGGAGCTGGACAGGGAGGAGCTGACCGCCCTGCTGGTGGAAAACGCCGACGAACCTTACGCGGAGGCCATCGCCAAGGCCGTCGGGAACGTGTTCAAAGCCGGCGGGACCATCGAGACCACGAAGCAGCTGGCTGCCGTCATTGAAGGCGCCCTCTCCTTCCTGCCTCAGTCGGAGCGGAAGGAAGCGGTGAAAAAGTCCTGTCAGCGGACCTTCCAGGCCCTCCGCATCGACGTGAACAGCGAGTTTGAAGTGCTGTACAGCTTTTTGGAAAAGCTGCCGGATATTCTGAAAAGCGGCGGCAGGGCGGCGGTGCTGACCTTCCACTCCGGGGAGGACCGGCTGGTGAAGCAGGCCTTCCGCCAGTATCTGCGGCAGGGCATTTTTTCAGAGGTATCTCAGGACGTGATCCGCCCCTCCGCCCAGGAGTGCTTCCAAAATCCCAGAGCCCGGTCCACAAAGCTGCGCTGGGCCATCCGCGCGTAAAGGAGGAACACGATGCTGCGGGACGAGACCATTGCCCGGGTGGTAAAATTCCGGGACGAGCGCAATTGGCGCCAGTTTCACACCCCCAAGGACCTGGCCATCTCCATGAGCCTGGAGGCGGCGGAGCTTTTGGAGCTGTTCCAGTGGAGCGGCACGGATCTGGAATGCCGGGACAAGCTGCCCCAGCTCCGGGAGGAGCTGGCGGATGTGCTGAGCTACTGCATTTTGCTGGCGGATGTGTGCGAGCTGGACCTGGACGAGATCATGAACGAAAAGGTCACAAAAAACGAAGCCAAGTATCCGGTGGAAAAGGCCTGGGGCAGTGCCGCCAAGTATACGCAGTTTTCCAAGTAAGGCGTCTTTCCGGCGGTCATGCGGAACGCGCCGCGTTTGTCTGCCGCACTGGATCGGCGTAGCCATGGAGAAAGGGGGAGCGGGTTGTCTGATTCCAACATTACAAAACGGTCACTGGCCTCCGCCTTGAAGGCGCTGATGGAGGAAATGCCCTTCGCCAAGATCACCGTGGCCGATATCTGCGAAAAATGCGGCATGAACCGCAAGAGCTTTTACTACCACTTCCGGGACAAGTATGACCTTATCAACTGGATCTATGACACGGAATTCATCTCCGTGGCCCGCAGCAGGCAGTATGCCTCCGGCTGGGACCGCATCACGGACCTGTGCGTCTACTTTTATGAGAACCGGCGCTTTTACTGCAAGGTACTGGCCATTCAGGGGCAAAACTCCTTTTCCGACCACTTCCGGGAGCTGATCGCGCCTGTGCTGGAGGAGGTCCTGCGGGACATCCTGCCGGAAAAGGATGTGCTGGATTTCCACATCAATTTTTTCTCCGACGCTTTCATCTGTGCGCTGGAGCGGTGGCTGCGCAGCAAAAGCAGTATGCCGCCGGAGGAATTTATCGCGCTGCTCCGCTCCTGCATCCAGATCGCCGCGGAGCGAAGTCCGGACTTTTAAAGAAAACAGCCTGTGGGGATATGCCCCACAGGCTGTTTTTTCATCTGTTTGTTTTCCTGGGAAAATTCCGCTTCAGCAGTGTCGGAAGCCCCAGCGCAAAGGCGTTCTCCTCCGTTCCCTCCAAATAGCCCCGGCTGTCCAGGATAACGGTGCAGGGCGCCCCCGAGAGAACGCTGTCCACCAGTTGGCCATCCCGGACCGCCTCCCAGGGGATAGTGCGGTACGCCTGCTGCCTCCGCTGGGAAAGCACGGACCCATAGATCCGCTCTCTCTCCTGCGCCGGACAGTCTCTGTCCGGCAGCAGCAGCGTCAAAGGCGCGTGGCAGTTTTCCGCCCAGCTGTACCACTCGCCGCTGACGATGTCCTCCGTCTCCGCCTCTTCGCAGCGAATGGACAGGGCGTATAAAAACCGCATGCTCCGCAGCAGGGCGCAGGCCTCCTCCGCCTGCTCTCCATAGGGTGCGAACACCAGATTGTGAACGCGCTCCGCTTCCTCCGCCGCTGCTGCCGTCACAAGCGCTCCGTCACAGGCCAGCAGGAAAAAGCAGTCCGGAAAGGCCGCCGCCAGCTCAGTCAGCTCCCGGAGATCCCCGTCCGCCAGCAGCAAGACGCCATGGGTCCCCAGGGTCCGGGCCTGCTCCAGCAGTCTTCGGTAGTCTGCTTTTTGGCCAGGATAGGCGCCGCTGTCCACATGCAGCGTCAAAAACCAGGGAATATTGCACGCAAGTTCCGTCTCCGCCGCCCGGATGGTCTTGGAGCCCTGAACAAACCCCTGATAGCCTATGACCATGCCCAGGTCCAGCAGCCGCTCCTCATCCACATGGGTCAACAGGTCCCGCAGCAGCGGATAATAAGCGCTTTGCTCATTGCGCAGCATCTCCTGGGCCACGGTGAAAAAATTGCGCTGAAAGCGGCCGTCGGAAAAATACAGCGCCATGTCCACCAGATTCCGGATGCTCCGCTCCGGTGCGTCCTTTGCCTCCCGCAGCATTTTCCGGACCACGGCTTCGATCAGCGCGCGGGAAATATCTCGGGCCATACCTCCACCTCTTTCCGCGTGTTTTTTATGATGTTTACCAGTCTACCCTCATCCGCTCCGGGACGCAAGGGACAATTATCCCCCACTGTCCCAAAGGCCCTGCAAAAGGGCCGCATATCCGCGCTTACCACGGCGCCTCCCCGCCGATGACCACCCTTCTGCCGCCGTTTTCCTCGTACAGGCGGTGGGAGATGGAGAGGACCGTCCGGTGCAGAGACGCCGCCTTCAGCGCCGCGAGCACCTGTCCCTCGGTCTCGGAATCCAGGTTGGCGGTGATCTCGTCCAGCAGCAGCAGCTTCGGCTCCAGGACAATGGCCCTGGCAATGGAGAGCAGCTGCAGCTGCCCCTGGGAAAACAGTCCCTCGCCGCAGGGGGTGTGGATGCCCTCCGGCAGGCTTTGGACCGTGGCCCAAAGTCCCACAGTGGCAAGAGCCTTTTGGATCTGCGCCGCCGAGACCCGCGGATCCTTCAGAGAGACCTGATCTCCCACGGTTCCGGGGATCTGGTGGAACTGCTGCTCCACATAGCCGAACCAGCGGCGCTTTTCCGTCTCCGGGATGGCGGCGGGCGGCATGCCGAACACCCGCACCTGCCCCGTCTCCGGTTCATACAGGCCCAGGATCAGCTTTACCAGAGTGCTCTTACCAGCGCCGGTGCGCCCCGCCAGAAGGACGGACTCCCCCTCCTGTACGGTCAGGTCAAAGTCCCGCAGGATCTCCCGCTCTCCCTTTCCATAGCTGAAAGAAACGCCGGACAGCTGGACAGCGGGCGCTTTGGCGGACGCAGGCTCCGGCGTCTTCGTCCGTTCCTCCCGCTCCGGCTCCCGCAGAAATTCGTTGATGCGGCGGACGCCCGCCACGGCGGATTGGATATTTTGGATCTCCATGCCGATGCTCTCCAGCGGGTCGAAAAAGCTGCCCACATAGGCAATGAGCGCGGCGGCGGTGCCGGCGGACATCCCGAAAAACGACCGGACCGCGCCGCCCTGGGCGGAGGCCGCCATCACAATGCCGATGAGCAGCGCGCTGACCGTGACGACGATGGGGGAATAGACGGCGTCATAAAAATTGGACCGCTCCTGGGCCCGGTAGCCCTGCTCAATGGCGTCTCCGTAGCGCCGCCGCATATAGTCCTCCCGGTGGAACACCCGGATAGTGCGGATGTTTTTCAGGGTCTCCGGGATCTGCTGGTTCGTCCTGCCCACGGCCACACGGCTTTCCAGCTGGGCCGCCAGCATCCGCTTTTGAAAGGCCCGGGTCATCCAGAACAGCAGCGGCGCCGCCGCCAAAAGCAGCAGCCCCAGCCCTATGCTCCTGGTGAAGATGACCAGCAGGATGCTGAACAGCCTGCACACATCCGCCGCCATGCTGATGACGCCGGAGGCAAAAAGGCTGTCCACGGTATTGACATCGTTGACAAAACGGGAGGCCGTCACCCCCGGCTCTGTTTCCACGTAATAGGAGGCCGGGAGCCGCAGCAGCTTCGCGCTCATGGCGGAGCGGACATGGTGGGTAGCCTTCTGCCCAAACACCGTGATGAGGCTCTCCTTGGCCGCGTCCAGCGCTCCGGAGGCCGCCACCAGCAAAAAGTATCCCGCCGCCAGGGATACTGTCACCTGCCGCTGCTCCGCCAGGGCGTCCACAATCTGCTCCAGGACCAACGGCGGCAGCAGTGCAAGCAGTACGGAGCCGGCGATGGCCGCCAGCAGCAGCGCGCTCAGAGCCTTGCTGCCGCGAATGGTCCCGCCGATGATGCGTGCCACAGAGCCTTCACTCCCCATTCGTCTCCGCCCCCTTCCTCTGTGTCTCGTACAGTGTTCGGTAACGTTCTTCTCCCGCCATCAGACCGTCATGGGTGGAGGTCCGGACGCTTCCCCGCTCCATCCAAAGCACCTGGTCCAGCTGCGGAAACAGGGTGAGCCGGTGGGAGATCAGCAAAATGACGCTGTCTCTTCCCCACTGGCGCAGATTTTCATAGATCTGTGCCTCCGTCTCCATATCCACCGCGGAAAACGGGTCGTCCAGCACTATGACCGGCCGCTTGTGGTACAGGGTCCGGGCCAGGGCGATGCGGGCCTGCTGGCCGCCGGAAAGGCGGACGCCGCCGCTGCCGATGCGGGTGCGGGGCCCATCCGGCAGCTCCGCCACCTCCCGGTCCATGCACACGGCCCGGAGGACCGGGCCGATATCCCCGGGCTTTCCCAGGCGGATGTTTTCCTCCACCGTACCGCTGAACAGCTCCGGCTGGTGGCCCAGATAGCCCACTTGGTTTCCCCAGTGTCCACCTTCGGACGAAAATACCGTATTCCCCAGGGCGATACGCCCCTGGTACGGCAGCTCCCCGGTGAACAGTCTGCCCAGCGTGGACTTTCCACAGGCCACCTCTCCGGTGACGCCCACGATCTGCCCCGGCTCCGCTTGAAAGGCCGCGCCAGTAAACAGCGGCTTCCGCCCAGGATACGAAAAGGAAAGGCCGGAGACTGTCAGCGGCGCCGGCGGAAGGACAGGCTGCTCCGCCTCCTCCGGCACGGAGTCCAGATACGGCCGGATACGCCCCCAGGACACCCGGGCCTTCTGCACGGCGTTAAAGAGCTTCGCCGCCTTGGAGGATTTCACCGCCAGCTTTTTATAGCAGGAGAAAAACGTGGAAAACGCCGCCACGTTCCAGGCCGTCCAGCCGGCGCCCAGCACATTCCTGCCGCCGAACCAGATGATCATCACCGTGCCCAGCATGGAGATCACCTGGTAGACCGGCTGCATGGCGTTTTCCCACACATTGGCCATGACGGCCTTTTTTTCATAGTCCGCCAGGTGCGCTTCATAGGCGGCGTTTCGCGCCGCCTCTTGTCCGTACACCCGGTACGTCAAAGCATTGGTGATCCGCTCCAGCGTGGCCGCGTTCAGCCGGCCGCCGCTCTCCTTGCTGGCGGCGGCGTTTCGGGTGACAACGCCCTTCAGCCGTTCCGCCAGAAAGTACGCAACAGGCGGAAAAAGCATAGCAAGCAGCGTCAACCGCCAGTCGTAGGACAGCAGCATGACGAGATATGCCGCCATGACCACGCCGGTGTCAAACACTTCTGTGGTGAATTTCCGCATGCCCTCCACGCAGGCGTCCGCGTCAGCGATGAGCTTTGTCATCATGGCCCCGGCGCCCTCATGCTCCGCCCGGCGCCCGTACAGCAGGTTCCGGTACAGAGTCATTTTCATGCGTTTGCTGATATTGTTGGCGAATTTCCGCACATACAGCCGCTTGATACAGCGCATGAGCTGCACAAAGAGGATGGTCAGCACGTAGCATGCGGCCAGCCGCAGCATGGCGGCGGGTGTCCGCCGTCCTCCCAGGATGTCGCAGAGATACTGCACCAGCTGCCCTTCAAACCAGGGGCCCGCCACCATGCCCACGTTATAGAGGATGCCTGTCACGGTCACCACCAGCAACAGGCTCTTTTCCCTGCGGAAATAGAAGCCAACGCGGCCGGTATCCTCTTTTTCCACCTTACGCATCCCCGCCCTCCCTTTCTTGCGCAAGCAGCGCCGGCATGTGGGGAAATCCACTGCGGCTCTCCCCCTTTGCCCGCAGGTACAGCTTGTTCAGCGTTCCGGTAAAGGCCGCCTTCTCCTCCTGTGGCAGCTCCGCCAGCAGCCACCCATAAAACGCGGTCTCCACCGCCGCCTTGGAGGTCTTCAGCCGCTCCGCCTTCTCCGTGGCGTACAGCAGCTGGCTCCGCCCATCCGCCGGGTTGCTCTCCCGGACCAGGTAGCCCTTCACCTCCAGATTGGCCGTCCGCCGGGCCACGGCGCCCTTGTCCATATTCAGCTGGAGGCACGCCTCCTTTTGCGAGATCCCCGGATGGTGCCGCACCAAGTGGATGAGGTCCATTTCCCCGGAGCCGATGCCGCTGTCCTTCATGGTCCGGATGACCAGCTTATTCACCTCCCGGGCGATCTTCGTGATCTGCCGTTTGGATGCGTCCATGTGTGTGCCCTCCTTGCCTCATAAAGATGAAGCATCAACTATTTTAGATGATACTACAACCAATTATCACTGTCAATCTCCCGC
>JAETPK010000121.1 GCA_021771265.1 Oscillospiraceae bacterium | reverse complement strand
CCCGGTCCTCGCTGCGGTGGGTGAGCAGGTACAAGCGCCCCGCCTGATGGAGCCACCGGCCGATACAGCCCTTGGCCCGGTGGCGGGAAATGGTCCGCAGCTCCCGGTCCCAGACCTGGAAGGAGGCGTCCCCGGTCAGCAGGATGGGCCCCACGCCAGGCAGGACCTCCTGCAAAAAGCAGTCCTCGCCGGCGGCAAGCTTCCGCACCGCCGATATCCGGCGGGCGTCCAGGTCAAAGGCCGTCACCTGCCGGTAGGTGCTCATATACAGCATCCGGCCCCCACTGTCCAGATACGGCTCTCCCAGCTGGCCCACGTCCTCTTCCAGCTGCACTCTCCACTGCTCCTCCAGCTCCGGGGTATAGCAGGTGAGGCGGTCCCGGCAGGCCAGATACAGGTCGGCGCCGTCGACCACAGGGTACTCCCAGTGACGGAAGTGGGGCAGCTTTTTCACCCGCTTTCCGCTGCCATCCGGGAAAAAGGGCACCAGGAAACTGTCCAGGGGCGCTCCCTGCAGATCATACACCACTGCCAGCCTGCCGCCGTCCAGGCGGCAGGGGGCATGGATCCCATAGGCCGCCGCGCCCAAGCCCAGGTCCCATTCCTTTTGATGCGTCCGGATATTCCAGCAGGCCCCTGCCAGAAACACCCGGTCCCGGTCCAAAAACCACCCCTGATCCAGCACGGTCTCCGAAGGACGGAAGGTCTCCAACACCTCGCCCCGGTCCGAAAACACCACGGTATCCTCTTCCCGCTCCTCTCCCCAGGGATCCTCAAAGGTCAGCAGGAACACGCTCCCTCCCCGGTCCTGGGCCCGGTAACTTGTGGCCCAACCGGGGATGGCCCGCCGGAACATCTGATGGAGACGCCCATCCTCTACATCCCAAAAGGTCTTTATACCGTTCTGCCCTTCCCGCCGCACCGCCGGATAGGTCAGGTCCCAGCCAAAATCGCCCTTCACCTCATCCAGCAGCACCAGCTTCGTCTGGTTTTTCAGCTTGCCCTCCGCCTTCTTTCGGGCCAGATACGCTTCCAGATACGCTGGGTCCGGAGGCGCAGCCTCCTCCATCCATTCCGCATCCACCCACAGGGGACAGCCCAGCACACACTCCAAAAGCCGCAGGGAAAGCTCCGGACCCGTCTCCCGGAAGATGGTCTTCAGGGCCGTTTCTCCCTCCGGGGGGCAGGGCCAGCGCATTCGCCCAGGCCTTGGGCTTTCCCCGGAGGAGACCATACCCCTCATACGCCGCCGGGATGTGGCGGGCGGTCCGTTTGCCGCCTTGGTAGACGGCGAATTCCACAAAGTCATCGTCAAAATACTCTGTGGACACCACCGGGCAGGGCAGGATCTTGGACAGACGCCGGGCCTCCTTCTGGGCGGTGCCCCATTCCAGTTCCTCTCCCGCCGCCGTCACCCAGCCGGGAACGGCGGCCCGTGTTTTCATCCCCGGGCACAGGGCGGACACCGCCGCCGCGTCGGCGGTGCGGACGTTCAAGTTTACAAACTTCGCTCCTGTGGGATCCCCCTTTTCTCAGGCTGCCAGCGCGTTACAGGTCCAACTCCAGCATCACGGGGCAGTGGTCGCTGCCCATCACCTCGCTCCAGATGTCGGCGTTTTTGATGCGGTCCTTCAAACGCTCCGACACGATAAAATAGTCGATGCGCCATCCGGCGTTGTTCTTTCGGGCGTTGAAGCGGTAGCTCCACCAGGAATAGGCCCCGGTTTTGTCAGGGTAGAGGCAGCGGAACGTATCCACAAAGCCACTGGAGAGCAGTCGGGTCATCTTTTCCCGCTCCTCGTCGGAAAAGCCGGGGTTGCGGCGGTTGCTCTTGGGGTTTTTGATGTCAATCTCCTGGTGGGCCACGTTCAGATCCCCGCAGTACACCACGGGCTTTTTGGCGTCCAGCTCCAGCAGGTATTCCCGGATATCGTCCTCCCAGGCCATGCGGTAGTCCAGCCGGGCCAGCTGGTCCTTGGAGTTGGGGGTGTAGCAGCACACCAGATAAAAGTCCGGATACTCCGCTGTGATGACCCGCCCCTCGTGGCGGTGCTCTTCAATGCCGAAGTCGTAGGTGACGTTTAAAGGCTCCGTCTTCGTAAACACGGCGGTGCCGGAATAGCCGGCCTTATCGGCGCTGTTCCAGAAGCGGGTGTAGCCCGGCAGGTCGAACTCCGCCTGCTCCGGGCGCATTTTCGTCTCCTGCAGGCAGAGGATATCGGCGTCGGCGAAAGCACAGAAGTCCAGAAAGCCCTTTCCCAGGCAGGAGCGCAGGCCGTTGACGTTCCAGGATACCAATTTCATCGTTCATTTCTCCTTATCAGCCGGTTTTTCCACATTGTAGCCCATCACCGCGGAAAAAACAATTGCCCAGCCGCGGAAAATGGGGTACAGTAGTCCTATCAAGCGTAAAAGGGTGTTTTTCATATGCGAAACATGGATTCCGGTGGCCTGCGAAACATGACCGAGTGCTCTCCCGCCGGGCACATTTTTTATTTTGCCCTGCCGCTGCTGCTGGGCAGCTTTCTCCAGCAGCTGTACAACATGGTGGACAGCTGGGTGGTGGGCAATTACGCCGGCGATGCCTCCTTGGCGGCGGTGGGCGTGGGCTATCCCGTCATCTTCATGTTCACGTCGCTGTTCATGGGCCTTTCGGGCGGCGGCACCGTGGTCATCGCCCAGTTTTACGGCGCCGGGAACATGGGGCGGGTCCGGGACGCGGTGGACACCGTTTACACCGCTTTCATGGTCTCCGTCATCCCCATCACCCTGTTGGCGCTGGGGCTGGTGAAGCCGGTGCTGCTTTTGATGCAGGTGCGCTCTGATGCCTGGGCCGAGTCCTGGCTCTATCTGGCCGTGGTGAGCGCGGGGCTGGTGGGCGCCATCGGCTACAACCTGAACGCGGGCATCCTGGGGGGCCTGGGCAACAGCCGGACAACGCTGCTGTTTTTGGCCATCTCATCGGTGATGAACATCGTGCTGGACCTGGTATTCGTGCTGGGCCTGGGGATGGGCGTGCTGGGCGTGGCCCTGGGCACCATCATCTCCCAGGCGTTTTCCTGGCTGTTTGGCCTGTTCTATATCAACCGCCGCTATCCTGCCATCGCTATTCGGCCCTTCAGCCGCCGGTTCGACAGGGCGCTGTTCCGGCAGATCATGGGCATCGGCCTGCCGGCGGGCATCCAGATGTCCCTGGTGGCCCTGGGTGCCATGGTGGTCATGAGCAAGATCAACTCCTTCGGCAAGGAATATGCCGCCGCCTACAACGTGGGCTCCAAGCTGGACTCCCTGGCCTTTCTGCCGGTGCAGAGCCTTTCCAACGCCGTCACCGCCTTCGTGGGCCAGAACACCGGCGCCAAACGCCCGGAACGGGTCCGACGGGGCATCCGCATCACGACGGCGGCCTCGGTGGCGTGGTCCGCCGTCATGCTGGTGCTCATCCCCCTGGGCCCCACGCTGGTGGGTCTCTTTTCCGACACGCCTGCCGTCATTCACGCAGGCTCGGTGTATCTGCGGTGCATCATGCCCTTTTATGTGCTGTTTTCTGTCATGTTCTGCCTGAACAACGCCATGCGGGGAGCGGGGGACAGCCTGTTTCCCATGCTGGATGTCATTTTTTCCCTCATTCTGGTCCGTGTCCCGGCGGTGTACTGGTTCGCCGACCACTACGGCCCTGACTATATGTACTACGGCGTGGGCGTGGGCTGGTGCGT
>JAETPK010000010.1 GCA_021771265.1 Oscillospiraceae bacterium | reverse complement strand
CAAGTGCAAGGTTTTTGCTCGATTTTTGCTGTTTTCCTTGCACCTATTATACCACGGATGGGCTTCTATGGCTTGAAACATAAGGCTTTTTCTATTATTCAGGATACATTAAATAATGTTTTTCGCGCGCTTCCACGATGACACTTTCATTGAAAGTGTCATCGTGGGCTACGCAGAATAAAAAGGGCAAGGCAAACCACAATGGTCTGCCTTGCCCTTAACTTCTTTATGGAGCGTGCCCCTTGAGCCGGGGACATTTTTTATTGGTAAAGCCGGGAAATGACTCGCGTGTGGTCCGCGTCCCGCAGCAGAAGGATGTTATCTGCCTTGCCCATGCGGCGGCAGATATCCACCACGCACATACCGAAGGTATAGCGGCCCTTCAAGTCCACCTCACAGTGGAAGGCCTCAGCGGTAAAAGCTTCCGGATCCAGCAGATACACTGCGGCGGCTGCGTCCTGAAGGGGCAGGCCAAGACGGCGCTGCCCGATGGGCTGATTTTCGTTGACCTGGCACCAGCGCTTTTTCAGCAGCCGGTTCAGCTGGTGGAGCACCGGGTCCGTAAGGCCGATGCCCGCGTCCACCTCCTCCTGGCTGGCCTGGAGGGCGTGGCCCATGTCCACCGGACACATGACAAAGGGCAGGCCCGCTTCCAGCACAAAGGCGGCGGCCTCCGGGTCCAGCAGAGTTTGGAGATCCCGCACCACGCCGTTGACCGCGTGGCGCTGGGTGCCGCCCCGCCAGATGAGCTGGCGGATACGTCCCTTTGCGTCCGGGTGGCGCTCCAGTAAGACGGCAATGTTGGTCAGGGGGCCGGCGCACAGCAGTGTCACCGGCTGGGAGGCGGTGCGCAGGACCTCATACAAAAACTCCGCCGCCGGCAGGGGGGATATATCCGCTTGTGCCTCCGGGTCCAGCTGCATGCCATTGATGTCGCCGCCCAAGGGCATGGGCCGGGGCGGCAGCACCCAACTCCGCCGCCAGGGGCGGTCCGCCCCCAGGGCTACGGGGCAGGAAAGTCCGCACAGGTCCAATACTTCTGCCGTGTTTTTAGCGGCGGTGGCCAGATCCGTCTCCCCGAAGGTGATGGTGACGCCCAGAATGTCCAGCTCCGGCGCCCGGGCCGCCAGAAGGAAGCCGGCGGCAAAGTCCTCCGTTAGATTCACGTCCATCAAAACGGGGCGCATCAGTCCTCGCCTCCTTCCTCATAGCGGCGGATGGTGTCCAGGAAAAACCGGGCGAAGGGCCGGCGGTGAATGCTGTCCACCAGATAGAGGTTTTTCTCCGCCTGGGGGACCCCCAGGGTGTTTTCATAGTCGATGACCGTCATGGCCAGGCACAGGTCGCTCTGGGTCTCCACCCGTGCCCAGTAATGACCGTATGTGAAAAACTCCGGATGTACCAGAAAGGCCAGGGCGCAGGGGTCATGAAGGCTCTGTCCGGTGACGCCGTTCCGAGTCTGCTCTCCCAGAGAGGAACAGGTCTTGTAATAGGCGTCGATAATGGCGCTGATGGTCTTTCCCACAGGGGAGCGGAATCGCCGCAGCTCCTCCATTTCCTCCAGGCTCACCATGGCCAGGGCAGTCAGGTCGCCAGGACACATGTAAAAGGGAATGCCGGAGTCCAGCAGCACGGCGGCGCCCTCCGGGTCATAGAAAATGTTGACGCTGGACATGACGGTGGGGAGCCCCGCCCGGACCAGTCCGCCCATGTTGACAAAGCAGCGGATCTTCTCCCGGTCCTCCGGATACTTCAAAAGCAGCCGGGCGGCGTTGGTATGGGCACCCAGGCAGAGAATGGTCACCGGCTGGTCCGACTCCGACAGTACCTGGTGCATCAGGTCCGGGGCGTTTTTGTCCGACAGGGCCGCTGTGGTGTCCGGGAAGGGGAAGGTCACGCCGCCCAGGCCGCCGGGGCCGTGAACAAAGTGACCGTCGGTGTCGTAGGAGGGGGTGGGGCGCACCAGAGGGCGGTCGGCCCCGGCGCCCACGGGAATATCCTCCCGGCCGCAGAGCTTCAGCATGTTCAGGGTGTTGCGCAGCGTATTGGGCAGGTCGTTGTTGCCAAAGCAAACTGTCACTGCCCGGACATCCAGCTCCGGCAAGGCACAGGCCATGGCCAGCACCATGGCGTCATCCAGGCCGGTGTCTACGTCGATGATAATAGGTAAGTTATACATGGCGCCCTCTCAGTCCAAAGGCACGCGGATAACGGCATCCAGAGCGATGGAGATCTCGTCCTCCACAGCCTGGACCACGTTGCCGCCGTCAGCGGTCTGGTTATAGCCATCCACGCCCACCAGCTCGAAGGCGGGAGCGTCCACGGCGATGATGGCGCCGGCCTTTACGCCATGCAGAGAGGCCACCACCAGAAGAGAAGCCACCTCGTTTTCCATGGCCTTTACGCCGGCCTTGGCATACAGTTTCACCGTGGACTCCAGGAAGCCGGGATAAAACAGGGCCTGCGTCAGCACGATGCCCTTGTGGACAGGGATGCTTTGCTGCCGGGCGGCGTCCAGCAGGGCGGCGACCACCTCGCTGTCGGCCACTGCCGGATAGGACAGGGGGATCATCTTTTCCGTGACGCCCTCCTCCCGGCAGGCGGCGGTGGCCACCACAATGCTGCCGGCGGTGACGTCCGGCTGCATGCCGCCGCAGGTGCCGGTGCGGATGATGACCTTGGCGCCGGCCCGCCACAGGCTCTCAAAAGCGATGGCGGCGCCGCCGCAGCCCACACCGTGGGAGGTGACGGCAACGGGCACGCCCTTGTACTCGCCTACATAGGTCCAGTATTCCCGGTTCTGGGCCAGGCACCGGGGGTTCTCCAGCCGCTGGGAGATCCGCTGGGCGCGCTGGGGGTCGCCGCACACCAGCACCCGGGGCGGGATGTCCCCCTCGGCCACATGGATGCAGGGCAGCAGGTTCTTTTCAGACATAGTGGTTTCTCCTTTTCAGAACACCGGATATGGGACCGGCCCGCTGATGCGGGGCGGTTTTTGTGTTTACTTTTTCAGCTTGGCGGAGCTGTTCCGTTTACTGAACAGGACCAGGGCCACGATGGTGGCGATGTAGGGAAGCGTGTTGGTCAGCTGCGCCTTCACCACGTTCTGGAGAGCCAGGCCGATGCCCTGGCACAGGCCGAAGAACAGGCTGGAGGCAATGACCAGCAGGGGATGGGACATGCCCAGGGAAGCAGCGGCCATGGCAATGAAGCCCCGGCCGGAGGTCATGTTCTCCGTGAACATGGTCACCTGGCCCATGCTCAGTACCACGCCGCCCAGGCCGCACAACGCGCCGGACAGAGTGACCATCTCCATCTGGATGCGGGTGGCCTTGGTGCCAAGGCTCTCCGCCGCGGGCTTGTTGATGCCCACGGACAACGTGCGGAAGCCCGCCACTGTCTTGAAAAGGTACACGAACAACACGATGGCGATGATGTAGGACAGGTAGTCGATGATGGTGAGGTTTTCCAGGACGCGGCCCAGGAAGGGGATGTCCTTGATGACAGGCAGGTTGATCTTGCTGAGGGACACCAGGCGGTTGTCCACCAGCTTGCCCCGCAGGCCGAAAATGAGATACAAAAGGAATGTGGTGATGGCGCCCACCAACAGGTTCAGCGCGGTACCGACCACCATATCGGCCGCCTTGTACTTTACCTGCAGGATGGCCACGACGGCGCCCACCAACGCGCCGGAGAGGACACCGGCCAGCACGGACAGCAGCACGCTGGAGGTAAAATAGTTCACGGCGATGGAAGTGAAGCAGGCAATGAGCATCTGGGCTTCCAGCGCCACGTTGAACACACCTACTCGGCTGCAGATGGCGCAGCCCAGAGCGGCCAGCAGGATGGGGGTGGTGGAGCGCAGGGTGGAGTTGATGACGGAGGCGATATACGCGCTGTTCATGCCTGGGCACCTCCTTTCGCGGACGCGGCGGGCTTGGGCTTTTTGACAAAGCGGATCACGAGCTTCACAGAGACGAACAGAGTGATGCAGCACTGAATAATGGTGGCAATCTCCAGGGGGATGCCCAGAGAGCGCTGGATCGCGCTGCCGCCGATCTGAAGGCCGGACAGGAAAATCGATATAAAGAACATGCCCACCGGGTCCAGATCAGCGATCAGGGCGGCCTGCAGACCGGTCCAGGCATAGCTGGTGGAGGAGAGCATTCCGTCGGCGTAGCGGTATTTCAAGCCAAAGACCTCAGCGGAGCCCGCCATGGAAGCGATGGCGCCGGCCAGCGCCATGGTAATGAGCATGACCCGCACCTGCTTCGTACCGCCGTAGCGGGCGAAGGAGGGGTTGAAACCGCCCATCTTGGATTCGTAGCCAAACACGGTCTTGCGGGTGATGAACACCATGAACACCACCACCAAAATAGCCACGATGAACCCGGCGTTGAAGGTGGAGGTGGAAGACAGGCGGGGCAGCCGCATTTCCGCGGCGATCTCCGGCGTCTGGAGGGCCAGACCGTCGCCGGAGGTATCCTTCAGGGGATAGGTGACGAAATAACTGGCGATGTAGTTGGCCACATAGTTCAGCATCAGGGTGGTGATGACCATGCTGACATTGAACTTCCAGGTGAGGACGGAGGGAAGCAGCGCATACAGGGCGCCGGCGGCCATACCGGCGAGCCACGCGATGATGGCCACCAGAATGGGGGGACCGGGCATGAACAGCGCCACGACGGTGGCCACCAGGGTGCCGGTGACCATTTGACCCTCCACGCCCAAGTTGATGTAGCCGGCCCGCCAGGACATGCCGACGGCCATGGCGCAGATGATGATGGGCGTGGCGCGGGTCAGGGTGGAGAAGAGGTAATAGGGCTTGAAAAAGGACTTTTCAAACATTTCCTTATAGACCTCGATGGGGTTGTGGCCGCAGGCCAGAATGACTGCGGCGCCTACCAGCAGGCCAAAGATCGTGGCCACCAAAGGCTGGCGCAGTGCCTGCCAGCCCCGCAGGGCAATGCCCTTCCACGCCGCGTTCCGGGTCTCATTCGTTTTCATGGAGCGTACCTCCCATCATCAGGATGCCAAGGGCTTCCTCCGTGGCATCCGCCTTGCGAAACTCGCCGGCGGCGTGGCCCTCGTAAATGACGTAAATGCGGTCGGACAGGGACATGATCTCCGTCAGCTCCGAGGAGATCAGCAGCACGGCGTCGCCCTTTTCCCGCTTTTGCAGCAGCTTGTTGTGGATGAACTCAATGGCACCAATGTCCACGCCCCGGGTAGGCTCCGCCGCGATGAGCAGGGGGGAATTCTGCTCCATTTCCCGGGCAACGATGAGCTTTTGGATGTTGCCGCCGGACAGCTCGCCGGCCTTTTGAGACTGGCCGCTGTTGCGGACGTCGTAATCGTTCAGCAGCTTCTGGGTAAAGCCCTTGGCGCCCTTGCTGTTCAACAGGCCGTGCCTGGACAGCTCCGGCTTGTATTGGTGGGCCATGATGGAGGTCTCCGTCAGCGAGGCCTTGGCGGCGCAGCCCCACAGATACCGATCCTCCGGGATGCAGGCGCAGCCGGCGCTCCGAATGTCGCCCACGCTGCGGCCCGCCATGTTCTGGCCCCTCAGCACTACTTGGCCGGAGGTGGGAGGCAGCAGGCCTGTCAGGCATTGGATCAGCTCCGACTGGCCATTGCCGGACACGCCGGCGATGCCCACGATCTCACCGGCATCCACGTGAATGCTGAAATGGTCCAGAATGTTTTTCTCATCGGGGCCGGCCAACACCAGGTCTTGCACGTCCAGCACGGTGCCGGTGGTCTCTTGGGGAGGGACTTCCCGCTCCACGATGTGGCGGCCCACCATGAGGAAGGACATCTCCTCAATGGAGGTTTCGCTCTTGGGCATCTCTTGGATATACTTGCCCAGCCGCATGACCATGACCCGGTCCGCCACAGTCATGACCTCATGGAGCTTGTGGGTGATGATAATGATGCTCTTGCCCATTTGAGCCAGCTTGCGCATGGTGGCCAGCAGCTCGCCCACCTCCTGGGGGGTCAGCACGGCGGAGGGCTCGTCAAAAATGATGATGTCCGCGTCCTGATACAGGACCTTCAGGATCTCCACCCGTTGCTGAAGGCCCACAGGGCAGTCCTTTACCAGCCGCCGGGGATCGATGTGGAGACCGTACTTGTCGCACAGCTCCTCCGTGATGCGGATGGCGGCGCTCCGGTCAAAAAAGAGGCCGTTTTTCCGGGGCTCCCGGCCATAGACGATGTTTTCCGCCACGGTGCAGGGCTCCAGCAGCATGAAGTGCTGCTGGACCATGCCGATCTTTTTGGCGATGGCGTCATGGGGGGAGCGGAAGTGCTGCAGCTCACCGTTGAGATAGATCTCGCCGGAAGTGGGCTGCTCCAGTCCATAGAGGATCTTCATGAGGGTGGATTTGCCGGCACCGTTCTCTCCCACCACCGCCAGGATCTCGCCCTTGTCCAGGGTGAGATGCACGTCGTCGTTGGCGTAAAGGGAGCCGTATACCTTGGTGATGTGTTTCATTTCCAGCAGCAAGGGAATACACCTGTCCTTTCCTTGATATGGTCTGTACCGTCTCCCCGGCGGCAGAAATGCTGCCGTCCGGGAGGCGGGACATCCTTAGAAAAAAGCAGACGGGAAGAAGCGATCTTCCCGTCTGCTTTTGTGGGCTTGGACTACGGAAGGGATCAATGTCCCTTCCCAGCAGACGTCCTTGTAGCAGGCTCAGCCGGCGAAATATTCTTCCTCGCTGGGATAATCGGCCAGGTTCAGCTCGCCGGAAGCGATCTTGGCGGCGGCATCCTTGACCTGGGCGATCTCATCGTCCGTCAAACGCTCGCTGCGGGGATTTTCAGTCTCGTGGGTGACATACACGGCGCCGATGGTGCCCTCAGTCACGCCCCAGACGGAATTCTCAACGGAATAGTTGTCGCTGAAGTACTCATCGATCAGATTCCAGACGGTCTGATAGGTGTCCTTGATCTGAGAGGTGACGATGTAGGGGTTGTTGGGGTCGGTCAGATCCACGTCCTGGCCGGAGGTATAGAAGCCCTTCTCCTTGGCGGCCTCGAAGGTGCCGCTGTCGCCGCCGGCGGCAGCGGAGTTGATGAACACGCAGCCCTGCTCGTACTGCTGGATGGCCAGCTCCTTGGCCTTGGCGGGGTCAGAATAGGAGGCGGTATAGTTGAACACGAACTGGGCATCGGGATCGATGGACTTCACGCCCTCCATGTAGCCGTAACGCCACTTCCAGGAACCGGGACCCTCGTTGACGTGGACGGCGCCGTACATATGAGACTCGCCGTCGGTGGTCAGAGCGGCCAGCATACCGATGAGGTAAGCGCCCTCCTGCTCGCGGTAGGAGATGCACTTGACGTTCTCGGCCTCCACCTCGGAGTCGATCAGAGCGTAGTCAGCGGCGTCGGGATACTCATTGGCCAGCTTGTTGATGGCGTCGCCGGCCTGCCAGCCGCCGCCGATGATGAGGTCATAGTCCTCGGCCACCAGGGCGCGCATGTTGTCCTCAAACGCGGCGCTGTCGGCGCACTCAGCCACAGTGGGCTCGAAGCCATACTTCTCGGCGGCTTCGTTCAGAGCATCCACCATCTGGGTCAGGAACACCTGGGTGCCCACCTTGTCGCACACCAGGGCGATCTTCATGCCCTCGCCGGGCAGGGCTTCGCCGCTGGTCTCGCCGCCCTCGGGAGCGGCGGCAGGGGTCTCCTCCTTCTTGGAGCCGCATGCCGTCATCAAAGACATGGACAGCACCAAAGCCAGGAACAGTGCAAAAGCCTTTTTCATGTTTTTTCCTCCAACTTTTATTTGTTATTTTGAAATGCGGGGAAGAAGAAATCCGTCACCGCCTCAAACAGCAGAGAAGCAGGCGACAAAATTCTCCGTTTAGTTGATATTATAGAACGCGGCAGAGTATTTTGTCAATTTGAGTTTTGAAAAAGTAGAATGTTCCACTCGGATTCAACACAATTAAACAAAAAGGAACGCTTGAATTTGCGAAAAACAACAATACTGACGGCGCGAGGGGCGGCCAATATTGACAAACGGACAAAAAACCATAATAATACAACGCAGAAACAAGCGGAGAAAGCCCGGCTGAAAGGGCCGGAAATGAACACGGAGCATGGAGGGATGCACAGTGAGTAAACAGATCGAAGAGGCCCGCCGGGGATTGTCCGCCTCGGAGCTGGGCCATGTGGACGAAGCGGCGCCGGAGCGGACACCGGGGTATGTGCTGCTGCCGGGAGACCCCAACCGGGTGCCTAAGATGGCGGCGCAGTGGGACGGCGGCGCGAAGCTGTACACGCTGTCCCGGGGACTGACGGCGGCAGTGGGCACCTTCAAGGGGGTGGAACTGGGCGCCTGGTCCACGGGGATCGGCGGCCCCAGCACGGAATGCACCCTGACGGATCTGGCTGCCCGGGGAACCCATACGTTCATCCGGGTGGGCACCACCGGCGCCATTCAGGAGAACATCCATATCGGCGACATCATCATCAACGATTCCAACGTCCGCCTGGACGGCACCTCCCGCCTGTACGTCCGGGAGGAGTACCCGGCCGCCGCCTCCTACGAGGTGGTCCTGGCCCTGGTCCAGGCCTGTGAAAACCTGGGCCTGCGGTATCACGTGGGCACCGGCTGCACCTGTGCTTCCTTTTATACCGGCCAGTGCCGGACGACTTATGGCGGCTACCGCCCCTCCCGGCTGGACGCGGAGTTCGAGGACCTGCGGCAGGCCGGGGTGCTGAACTTTGAGATGGAGGGGGCCACGGTCACCACCCTCAGCCGCATTTTCGGCAAGCGGGCGGCCATGTGTGCCTCCGTGGTGGCCCAACGCATCACCGGCGAGTGGGACGAAACGCCCCAGGGCGAGTACAACGCCTGCCTGGTGGGCGCGGAGGCCATCCGCATCCTGACGGAGTGGGACCGGAAAAAGGCGGAGCAGGGGAAGAAATATTACTTCCCCGGACTGTGAGGGACACCGTGGACCAGACACAGAAGCGGCGGCTCATCGCCATGGCGGCGGAGGCCCGCCACAATGCCCGCGCCTTCAGCGGCTTCCATGTGGGCGCGGCCCTGCTGACGAAAAGCGGCGACATCGTCACCGGCTGCAACGTGGAGCTCCACACCACCCTCTCCAGCATCTGCGCCGAGCGCACCGCCATGGTGAAGGCTGTGTCCATGGGACACACGGACTTCGAGGCCATTGCTGTGGTGTCCGACGCGGAAAAGCCCGTCTCTCCCTGCGCCTTCTGCCGGCAGTACCTGGTGGATTTTGACCCGGACATTCTGGTCATCATGGCCAATTCCGCCGGCACCGAGGTGGTGGAGATGACGGCGGCGGAGCTGCTGCCCATGGCCTTTATGGGCAGCGGACGAGAAACCTGACAACAAAAAAGACGGGAAAGGAATACGATATGAACGATTTTCAGGAATTTTTTTTAATGAAGCCGGAGGACGCACAGCGGTATGCCGTGGAGGTGCTGGGCATATTCCGGCCGGAGGAGGATACCGCCTGCACGGAGATCGGTGACGGCAACATCAATTACGTATTTAAGGTCTGGTCCAAGGAGAGCGGCCGCTCCGTCATCATCAAGCAGGCGGACAAGCTGCTGCGGTCCTCCGGACGGCCCCTGGACATCACCCGCAGCAAGATCGAGGCGGAGATCCTGCGGCTGGAGGGGGAGCTGGCCCCCGGCTTTGTGCCGGAGGTGTACCGCTATGACGAGACCATGGCGGCATTGTCCATGGAGGATATCTCCGCCTACGGCAACCTCCGCAAAGAGCTGGCGGCGGGCCATGTGTACGGCCACCTGGCGGAGAACCTCTCCACGTTCCTGGCCAGGACCCTCCTGCCCACCACGGACCTGGTGGTGGACCGGCAGGAGAAAAAGCGCCGGGTGAAGTTTTTCACCAACCCGGAGCTGTGCGACATCACGGAGCTGCTGGTGCTGACGGAGCCCTATTACGATTTCCGTCATACCAATGCCATCACCCCCGGCAACGAGGCCTTCGTGGAGGAGCACCTCTACCGGGACGAGGCGCTCCACGCCCAGGTGGGCCAGCTGCGGGACCGCTTCATGAACTGCGCCCAGGCTCTCATCCACGGCGACCTCCACTCCGGCTCCGTGTTTGCCAATGAAGCCGGCATCAAGGTCATCGACCCCGAATTCGCCTTTTACGGCCCCATGGGCTATGACATCGGAAATGTGGTGGGCAACCTGTTCTTCTCCTGGGCCAACTGGGCCTTTACCAAGCCGGAGGCGGCGGAGACCGCCGCGGCCTTGGAGCGGACCATCCGGGAGGTGGTGGATCTGACCCGGGAAAAGCTGGAGCAGGTCTACGAAGAAACGGTCCGCTTCCCATTTTACCGGACGGCGGCATTCCGCAAGGCGTATCTGGACGGCGTCATGGCGGACTCCTTCGGCTACGCCGGCACGGAGATCATCCGCCGCACGGTGGGCAGCTCCAAGGTGGCGGAGGTCAGCACCGTCACAGACCCGGCGCTGCGCCTGCCGATGGAGCGGGCCCTCATCAAGCTGGGCATCCGGCTCATCAAGGAGCGGGAGACGCTTCGCACCGGGGAGGACGCCGTTGGGGCATTCCGTTCCGTGCTGGCTGAGTAAAGCGCGGGAAGGAGCGGAGCATGCGGACGTTTGAGGAGATTAAGACCACCATCGAGACCGGCCTGGGGCGGTCTCCCTGCGACCTGAAGCTAAGCAATGTAAAGCTGGTGAACGTGTTTTCCGGTGAAGTGTACCCCACCGATATTTACATCAAGGGCAAGCGCATCGTTTCCATCGAGCCTGGCGCCGGCCTGCGGGCGGAGACTGTCATTGACTGCGGCGGGCAGTACGCCATGCCGGGTTTCATTGACAGCCACATGCATTTTGAATCCACCATGCTGTCTCCCGAGGCTCTGGCCAACATCGTGGTGCCTAAGGGCACCACCACGCTGTGCGCCGATCTGATGGAGATCGCCAATGTGGCGGGGGAAGAGGGGCTGCGGGCCATGCTGACCAGTCTGGAGCGGCTGCCCTACCGGATGCTGATCGAAGTATCCTCCCGTGTGCCCACGGCTCCGGGCCTGGAGACCAACGGCGCTGTGCTGGGCGTGGAAGAGGTGGAGCGCATCATGGACTGGCAGGAGAGCATTGCCCTGGGGGAGATGGACCCCTCCAAGATCCTGATGGTCCGTGACGAGTATCTGGAAAAGATCCAAAGGACCCTGGCCCGCCGCAAGATCGCCAACGGCCACGCCATCGGCCGCATGGGTCAGGAGCTGAACGTCTATGCTTCCTCCGGCATTTCCGACGACCATGAGTGTGTGGAGCCGGAAGAGCTGCTGGCCCGGCTGCGCCTGGGGATGCGGGTGCTGGTCCGGGAGGGCAGCACGGAGCGAAATGTGGACGCCTTGATGAAGGGTGTCCTGGATATGGGACTCAGCTGCGAGAACCTGTGCTTCTGCACGGATGACAAGCACGCCACGGAGATCCTGGAGGAGGGACACATCAACTACAATGTGAACCGCAGCATCCAACTGGGCATAGACAGTATGTCCGCCATTCAGATGGCCACCATCAATGCCGCGCGCCACTTCCGGATCGAGGATGAGATCGGCTCCATCACCCCGGGCCGTCTGGCGGATATCATTCTCAGCCCCTCCATGGAGGATGTGCAGCCCTCCATGGTGCTGTTTGAAGGGAAAGTGGTGGCGAAGGACGGCGAGATGGTGGAGCTGTGCCAGGTCCAGACCTATCCCGACTGGATCAAGGACACGGTGCACCTGAAAAACCCCATTACGGCAGAGTCGTTCCACATCTCCGGCGAGGGTGAAACAGCCTGCGTCAACGTCATTGAGCTGATCGACCAGCAGATCATCAATCGGTGGATCACTGCCCGGCTCCCCGTGGCGGACGGCGCCATCCAGCCGGACGGCACCCAGGATATCGCCAAGCTGGCGGTGGTGGAGCGCTATGGCAAGACCGGCGGCGTGGGCCTTGGCTTTGTGAAGGGCTTTACCATCAAGCGGGGCGCCATGGCGTATTCCATGTCTCACGACCACCACAATATCGTGGTGGTGGGCTGCGCAGACGCGGACATGGCGCTGACGGTGGGCGAGGTGGCCCGGCTCCACGGCGGCTTTGCCGTGGCGCTGGACGGCAGGATCGTAAACTCCATGCCGCTGCCCATCGGCGGCCTTATGAGCGAGGAACCGGCGGCGGAGGTCATGCGCCTGCTGGATGGGATGAACCTGGCGGCGAAAGAGACCGGCTGTACGCTGCCGGCGCCCTTCATGACTCTGAGCTTCATCTCCCTGCCCACCGTGCCGGAGCTGGGCATCACGGACCTGGGATTGGTGGATGTCCTGCGGCATAAACTAATCCCCCTGCTGGCGGGCTCATGAGCCTGAGAACACGAAAGGAGCCGAAATACATATGGAGCGGCGAAAATTGATCCTGGATATGGACGGAGATGCCGATAACCTGCTGGCGTTGGCCTATGCCCTGCGGTCCCCGGAGGTGGAGGTGCTGGGCGTCGTTACCGGCCACGGCTTCTATCAGCCGGAGACCGCGGCGGAGAAGAACATCCGCTATGTGCGGGTCCGGGAGGACAAGGTGGACTATCTGACCGACCAGATCATCAAGGGCATCCGCGGGGACCTTTAAAGCCAAGACGCCAAAAGCACCCGGCCTTCTGAAAGAGACCGGGTGCTTTTGGTGTGATGGAACGGTATTTACAGGCTCATCTTCAAAATGTTCAGGATATCCTCCTCGCTGAGGGGGACGAAGGTGCGGTCAAAGTTGGCGGTGCGGGCCTTTTTGGCCATGAGGGGAAGCTTCTCCCCGTCGATGCCCACCTCCCGCAGCGTGGTGGGCAGGCCCAGGGAATTGAAGAACGCCCGGGTCTTGTCAATGGCGGTCTCCGCCAGCTCCCGCTGGGGCAGCTGGGGGTCCAGACCCCAGACATTGACGCCGTAGGCGGCGAAGCGGTGTTCCGTCTGGTCATTGAGGACATAGCGCATCCAGTTGGGGGTCAGGATGGCCAGGCCCACGCCATGGGTGATGTCGTAGAAGGCGGAAAGCTCGTGCTCGATGGCGTGGACGCTCCAGGCCACGGGCTTGCCCATATCCAAAAAGCCGTTGATGGCCCAGGAGGCGCACCACATGAGGTTGGCCCGGGCCTCGTAGTCGTCGGGCGTTTCCAGAGCTTTGGGGCCGTAGTGGATGCAGGCCTTCAAGATGGCCTCCGCCATGCTGTCCGCCAGATAGGAGGTCTCAATGGGGCTGAAATAATTTTCAAAAGTGTGGGACATGATGTCCGCCGTGCCGGCCGCCGTCTGGGAGGCGGGCAGAGAGCAGGTGTATGTGGGGTCCAGAATGGACACGGAGGGCAGACAGGCGGGAGCGCCGAAGGCCAGCTTTTCGTTGCTGTCCATGTCGGAGATGACGGCGATGTTGTCCATCTCGGAGCCGGTGGCGGCCATGGTCAGCACGGTAAAGATGGGCAGGGCCTTTTCCGGCACAGCCTTGCCGGCGGGAAAATCCCAGGGATCGCCGTCATAGCAGGCGCCGGCGGCAATGGCCTTGGAGCAGTCGATGACGCTGCCGCCGCCCAGGGCCAGCACGCCGTCCAGCTGATTCTGGCGGCACAGCTCCACGCCCCTGCGGACGGTGGTGATGCGGGGATTGGGCTCCACGCCGCCCAGCTCGACCCATTCGATGCCGTGCTCCTTCAGCTGAGACACCGCGCCGTCATACACGCCGTTGCGCTTAATGCTGCCGCCGCCGTAGACCACCAGCACCCGGCTGGCGCGGCTGGCGATCTCACCGCCCAGCTTGCTGATCTGGCCTTTGCCGAAATGGACCACCGTAGAAATGGAATAGGTGAAATTTTTCATAGGTTTGAACCGACCCTTCCCGCTGCGCCGCAGCGTTTTTTGTTTCCCGCCTGCCGGCGGAATAAAGTTCTTTTCGATACTATCACAAAAAACAACAACAGTCAACAAAAGAATCCGCTAGCTGGAAGCTGCTCTGCTAAAGCATACGGAAGTTTTTGTTGACGAAAAAAGCGCCATATGCCATAATGAGGAAGAAAAACCGCGAAAAGAGAGCGGGAAAAAGAGCGAGCTCCTGATAAAAACAGGATGAAAAATTCCACGAATTTCAGAAAAACTTGAAATAGAGAAACAACAACAACCAAAAAAGTGGAATATTTCGAAAAGCCGGGAAAAGGGGAACCGAGCCATTATGATGACAGCCCAGAGAAGAGAAGAACTGAAAAAATATATGCTGGAGCACAAAAGTGCCTCCGTTTTGGAGATGGCGCGGCGGTTCCAGGTCAGCGGTCAGACCATCCGCCGGGATTTTGAGGTCCTGGAGAAGGAGGGCTTCCTCCTGCGGTCCTACGGCGGCGCCATGGTGAAGGACCGCAAGACGACCCTGGTGCCCAACACGGTAAAAAGCGAGCTGTTTGTGGACGAGAAAAAGGCCATCTGCCGGCGGGCGGTGTCTCAGATCTATCCCAACGACTGTATTTTTATCGATCACTCCACCACAGCCCTGGCCTTGTGCGATGAGATCCGTCAGATGCCCTTGACAGTGGTCACCAACTCCTACCGGGTCATCGGCCAGCTGTCCGGCTGCTACAATATCCAGCTGGTGTGCACCGGCGGCACGTATCACGGCGGCATAGAGGGCTTTTCCGGCCTGGAGACCGTGCGCTACCTCCAGCAGCACTGCGTGGACAAGGCCTTTTTGTCTTGCCGGGCCATCGACCCCCTGCGGGGCGTCAACGACGCCTATGAGACCATCGCCAACGTCCGCCAGACCGTCATTGAAAACGCCGACAGCGTGTATCTGTTGGCGGACCACACGAAGTTCGGCAAATCCGGCTTCATCACCGTCTGCGGTCTGGACCAGCTGGACTACGTCATCACGGACCGGCCTTTGGACCGGGAGTGGCGGAAACTGCTTGCTGAAAATAAGGTAAAGGTGCTGGATGGCTCCAACGAATGAGAAAAAGGTCTCCGGAAGCTTCCGGAGACCTTTTTAGCGTTCAGTGGTACAGGCGATCGGCACAGGCCTTGGCGGCATGGAGAATTCTGTCGGAGTCCAGCGTCAAAAATTCGCCGTTTTCGTAGAGGATGCGGCCGTCCACCATGGTCATGGCCACGTCGCCGCCCTGGGCGGAGTAGGTCATGAGAGCCAAAGGATCGATATTGGGGCATAGGTGCGGGCGGGTCAGGTCGATGGCGATGATGTCCGCTTTTTTGCCTACCTCCAGGGAGCCGGTGTCGCTGCGGCCCTGGAGCCTGGCGCCGTTGCGGGTGGCCATATTCAGCACCTGGGCGGGCTTCATGAGGGTGGGATCCTGGGTGAAGCCGTTGTGGAGCACGGCGGCCAGATGCATCTCCTCCATCATGTTGAGGTTGTTGTTGCTGGCGGCGCCATCGGTGCCCAGGGCCACGTTCAGCCCCAGCTCCAGCATCCGGGGAATGGGAGCGAAGCCGCTGCCCAGCTTCATGTTGCTGGTGGGGTTGTGGACGGGGCTGACGCCCTTTTCCTTCATGAGGGCCATGTCCTCCTCCGTCACCCAGACGCAGTGGGCGGCATAGGTGGGGGAGTCAAAGGTGCCCAGATCGTAAAACCAGCGGGCCGGGGTCTTGCCGTATTTGGCCACGCACTCGTCATGCTCCTTCTTTGTCTCCGACAGGTGGATGTGCATCCGGCCTCCCAGGGCCTTGCAGTCGGCGCTGTAGGCCTCCACAATGTGGGGGAAGTTGGTGTATTCGGCGTGGATGGCGAAGTCGATGCGGATGCGGCCGTCGGCCATGCCGTTGCAGTCCTTGAACAGCTGGATGGACTCCCTGGCCCGGGTGTTCTGGGCGTAGGTCTCGCCTTGATTGAAGCACTGGTTGGGTCGGCAGAGGTTGGCCTTGATGCCCGCCGCCATGGCGTTTTCCACAGCGGTGTCCGCGTGAAAGTACATATCGGAATAGCTGGTGGTGCCGGTGGAGATCATCTCCAGCAGGGCCAGGGCATTGCCCACCTGGATATCCTGGGCGGTGAACCGGTCCTCGATGGGCATCATTTTTTCAAACAGCCATTCCTGCAGCGGCAGGTCGCTGCCTATGCCCCGCAGCAGCGTCATGGCGGTGTGGCCGTGGCAGTTGATGAGACCGGGGGCCAGCAGGCGGCTGGACATGTCCTTTTCCCGGTCATAGTCCGCCTGGGGGCGGCTTTCCCCAATATAGTCGATGACGCTGCCGTCGATGCCGAGATATGCGTTTTTCAGCCAGCGGTAGCCATCGCCGTCAGCGGCCAGGATGTCACAGTTTTTCAAAAGCAGTTTCACGGAAGGTTCCTTCTTTCTCGATGGAATATCAGATGGCGGCGACGATCTTCTTCATATAGTCGCTGAAGGGACCGGCGATGACCTTGGAGGTCTCGTCCACCTCCGTGGTGGTCAGGGGGCGGTCCAGCACGCCGGCGGCCATGTTGGTCATGACGGACAGGGCCAGCAGGGGCATGCCGCAGTGGGCGGCGGTCAAGGCCTCGGTGACGGTGGACATGCCCACGGCATCGGCGCCCAGGACGCGGGCGGCCCGGATCTCAGCGGGGGTCTCAAACTGAGGGCCGGTGAAGAACATATACACGCCCTCGTGGACCCGGATGCCGGTGCCTGCGGCGCAGTCCAGGGCAATCTTCCGCAGCTCCGGCGTGTACATCCGGGAGACATCGAAGAAGCGGGGACCGAACTCGTCCACATTGGGGCCCCGGAGGGGACTGCTGCCGTTGAGCTTGATGTGATCGGAGATGATCATCACATCGCCGGGGCGATAGCCGGTGTTGACGGCGCCGGCGGCGTTGGTGAGAATGGTGGCCTTGACGCCCAGCAGCTTGAATACCCGGATGGGGATGACCAGCTGCTCGAAATCATAGCCCTCATAGGAGTGGAAGCGGCCGGACATGCACACCACCTTGCGGCCGCAGATGGTGCCGAAGATGAGCTTGCCGGCGTGGGAGGCCACGGTGGACACCAGGAAATTGGGGATGTCCTTGTAATCCACCACCACGGGATTTTCAATCTCCTGGGCGAAGGGGCCCAGGCAGGAACCCAGGATGATGGCGATCTCCGGCGTGAAGTCCACCTTTTCTTTCAGGAAATCGACGCTCTTTTGAAAATATTCATACGTGTAGGGCATGACGCGGATACCTCCTGCTGTTTTCGTAAAGCGGCGTCCGGCCGGAAAGGCGGCCGCCGCAGCTTTCAGTATTGTATCACAGTTCGATTTTTGCGTCAATCTGACAGAAAGCAACAGAAATGAACAAGAAAACTAAACAAAACTGACAGAGGCGGGGGACTGGACAAGGGCGAAAAGATGTGATACGTTGTTGAACGCAATTAAAAGAACAGGAGAGTCACACATGGAACAGACAGTGAGGGACTGGGTGTCCCGGGATGCCTTTGGATATGGATATCTGCTGGATTTTTACCAGCGGGGCGCGCAGGTGTGCTGGATGGACAAGGCGGGCCTGGCGCTGTGGGATGAGCGCTACCGCATCACCTATACCGGCGGCCGGGTGCCCGCGGACCTGCCTGCGCTCAACGGCCCCGGCCTGGTGCTGACGGACAGCGGTGAGCTGAAGGAGCACCTGGCGGCGGCGCACCCGGATTGGGCGGTCATGGATTTTTCCCAGGCGTACTATCTGCGAAAGGAGCCGCCCCGGGTCCCGGCCCGGCCCGGCGTGTCCATCCGGCCCCTCACCCTGGAGGACATGGACTTCGTGCTGGAGAACTATCACAATCCCGGTGCCTATGAATCCCACATCCGCCAGCGCATCGCCGAGGGGATGCTGGGAGGACTGGTGGACGGAGAGCTGGCGGGCTTCGCCGGCATCCACCAGGAGGGAGCCATGGGCATGCTGGAGGTGCTGCCCCAATTCCGCCGCCGGGGGCTGGCGGAGGTGCTGGAGGCGGCCATCATCGCCCGGCAGCTGGAGCGGGGCCGATTCCCCTACTGCCACGTGCGCCGGGGCAACACCGCCTCCGAGGCCCTGCAAAGAAAGCTGGGGCTGACCTTCGATGAAAACAGGACGCTGTACTGGCTGGGCTGAGGGCGGTTGATTTTCCGGGGAAATGCGTGTAAACTAAAAAATGCCCTCGCTGGCAGGCATTCTGCCTTTTGTACACCGAGAGTATTTGAAAAACAAGGAGAATCCATCCATGTGCGAGATCCTCATTGCCCTTCTGGCCGCCGGGGGCCTGGCCCTGGACCAGTGGCTGAAGGCCTATGTCACCGCCAATATCCCCCTGGGACAGGCCCAGCCTCTGGTGCCGGGCCTGGTGGAGCTGCGGACCGTCCACAATTACGGCGCCGCCTGGTCCAGCTTTTCCGACATGCGCTGGCTGCTGGTGGCCGTCACCTGCTGCATCGTGGCGGCAGTGGCGGTGCTGCTGGCGCGGCGGGTGGTGCGGCATCCCCTGGGGGTGGCTGCCTGCGCCATGATCATCTCCGGCGGCGTCGGAAACATCGTGGACCGGGTGCGGCTGGGTTATGTGGTGGACATGTTCAACCTGCTGTTCATGGAGTATCCCGTGTTCAACGTGGCGGATATTTTCGTGGTGTGCGGCACCCTGCTGGGAGCCGCGTACTACCTCTGGTTCTACGACAAATACGACAAAAAGGACAAGACCCATGGAGGATCTGACGCTCCAACCGAATAAGGAAGATGCCGGCACCCGGGTGGATGCCTGGCTGGCCGCCCGGGTGGAGGGACTGACCCGCTCCGCCGCGGCGCGGCTGTTGGAGGAGGGGCGGGTCACCTGGGGCGGAAAGCCCCTGGCGAAAAACCACAAGCTCACCGGCGCCGAGCTCCTGGAGGTCTCCCTCCCGGAACCGAAGCCGGTGGACGCGGCGCCCCAGAACATCCCCCTGGACATTGTGTACGAGGACGAGGATGTCATCGTGGTGAACAAGCCCAAAGGCCTGGTGGTCCACCCGGCCCCCGGCCATCCGGACGGCACCCTGGTCAACGCCCTGCTGTACCACTGCGGCGGCTCTCTGTCGGGCATCGGCGGGCAGCTGCGCCCGGGTATCGTCCACCGCATCGACCGGGACACCTCCGGCCTCATCATTGCCGCCAAGAACGACGCCGCCCACCAGTGTCTGGCCGCCCAGCTCCAGGACCACACTCTGGCCCGGGTGTACCGCTGCATCGTGGTGGGCAATCTCCGGGAGGACGCCGGCACTGTGGACGCCCCCATCGGCCGCCATCCCGTGGACCGGAAGAAAATGGCAGTGGTGGCCGGCGGCCGTCCCGCCGTCACCCACTGGCTGGTGCTGAAGCGGCTGCGGGGCTGCACCTACGTGGAGTGCCGGCTGGAGACCGGACGCACCCACCAGATCCGGGTCCACATGGCCCACCTGGGCCACCCCATTCTGGGGGATACGGTGTACGGCGCCAAAAAGCCCGTTCCCGGTCTCCAGGGCCAGTGCCTCCATGCCGTGGGGCTGCGGTTCCGCCATCCCCGCACCGGAGAGCTGGTGGAGCTCTCCTGCGGCCTGCCGGAGGAGTTTGAAGCCCAGCTGAAAAAATACACATGCGTCTGACCGGCATTCGGGCAGGGCTTCCAGAGGAAGCCCTGCCCGTTTTTGCGGAAAGATTTGAAAGCGAAACATAAAAAATGCACAAAAAGCAATCGATTACTTTCAACAAATCTGATCAAAACAATCGTTGACAGCAGCTGTGACCGCTGATAGAATATGGGCCGAATTCAGGGCGGCCGCTCCGGCTTCCCGGAAAGGCAAGAAAGGAAATTACGATGACGAAGACGATCGAGATCACCAGCAAGAGCCAGGTGGAAAAAATCAACCAGCTGGCTTCCAAAGTCCCCTACGAGGTCTGGCTGAGCACCGACACCGTCATGCTGGATGCCCGCTCTCTGCTGGGCCTGTTCTCCCTGGTGGGGAAGAAGGCCCGCGTGGTGGCGTCGGATAATGTGAACCCCAAGGCATTTGGCAAACTGGTGGATAAAATGGTGTGAAAATGCCAAAGGAAACCTCGGACGGCGCTTTTGCGCCGTTCGAGGTTTTTCTTGTGCTTTTTTACCTTTTATGCTATGATATTTTAGTTAAAGTATAAAAACACGGAGGAACGATTTTTGGAACGCAAGCAAGTACTGGTCTCCCAGGCGGACCTGGACCGCCAGCGGGGCTTTCAGGAAAAGATCCGCGCCATGTTCGCCGCTCGCCAGGCCCATCCCGTGGCCTGCGTGGATACCTTCGGCTGCCAGCAGAACGTGGCCGACGGCCAGAAGCTCATGGGCATGTTGGCCGCCTGCGGCTTCACCTTTACCCAGGACCCCAAGGAGGCGGACCTGGTCATTCTGAACACCTGCGCTGTCCGGGAGCACGCGGAGCAGCGGGTGTTCGGCAACCTGGGGATGCTGACTCACACGAAAAAGGAAAACCCGGAGCAGGTGGTCGCCCTGTGCGGCTGCATGGCCCAGGAGGAGCGGGTCAGCAAGCGGGTGCGGGAGTCCTACCGCCATGTGGACCTGGTGTTCGGCCCCCACGCCCTTTGGAAGTTCCCGGAGCTTCTCTGGCGGGTGTACGAAACGCGCAAGCGGGTCTTCGCTGTGGACGATGAGCACGGCACCATCGCCGAGGGCATCCCCGTGGTGCGGGAGAAGGGCGTGAAGGCCTGGGTGTCCATCATGTACGGCTGCAACAACTTCTGCTCCTACTGCATCGTCCCCTACGTCCGGGGCCGGGAGCGGAGCCGGGACCCCCAGTGCGTTTTGCAGGAGGTGCGGGAGCTGGTGGAGGCCGGCTATAAGGACATCACCCTTCTGGGCCAGAACGTCAACTCTTACGGCAACGACTTGGGACTGGGGTACGACTTCGCGGACCTGCTGGCGGACATCGACAAAATTCCGGGAGAATATCTCATCCGCTTCATGTCCAGCCACCCAAAGGACGCCACGAAAAAGCTTTTTGACACCATGGCCCGCTGTCCCCACGTGGCCAAGCAGCTGCATCTGCCCTTCCAGTCCGGCAACGACCGGGTGCTGAAGGAGATGAACCGCCGCTACACCCGGGCCCAGTACCTGGACCTGGTGAATTACGCCAAAAGCGTTATGCCCGGCCTGGTGCTGACGTCCGACGTCATCATCGGCTTTCCCGGGGAGACGGAGGCCGAGGCCATGGACACCGTGTCCCTGGTGGACGAGGTGGGCTTTGACGCCCTGTTCACGTTTATTTATTCCCCCCGCCCCGGCACGAAGGCCGCCCAAATGCCGGACCCCGCCACCCGGGCGGAGAAGCAGAAGTGGTTTGACAAGCTCCTGGAGGTCCAGAATGCCAAGTCCGCCGCCCTCCACGCCGCCTACATCGGCAAGACCGTGCGGGTGCTGGTGGACGGCGAGAGCGATGACGCCGATTTCCCCCTGGCCTCCCGGACGGAGGGCAACCGCCTGGTGCGGCTGAAGGGGGACAAATCCCTCCTGGGGCAGTTCGTGGATGTGACCGTCACCGGCAGCAATACCTGGGCCCTGTACGGCGAGCCGGTCCGGTGATGGGAGGACGCTATGAAGATCTTCACCCTCATGGAAAACGAGGCCTGCGGCGGCCTGACCGCCGCCCGTGGCCTGAGCCAGTATATCGAGACCCCCAGGCACAAGATTTTATTTGACATGGGCCCCGACGGCGCTTTCATTGAAAACGCGGAAAAGCTGGGCGTGGACCTGGCGGCGGTGGACCTGGCGGTGCTGTCCCACGGCCACTCCGACCACGGCGGCGGCCTGCGGGCCTTCTGCGAGGTCAACAGCCAGGCGGATGTGCTGGTGAACCAGGACGCCTTCAGCGATTTTTACGCCGTAGTGCCCGGTGAGACTCCCCGCTACATCGGCCTAGAGGCGGACATCTGGGAGCTGGAGAGCCGGGTGGTGCCCACGGCGCCGGGCCTGCGCCTGGACGAGGAGCTGTCCCTGCTGGGGGACATCCCCAACACGTTCTCCTGGACTCCCGTTGTGGAAAAACTGCAGGAAAAGACGCCGGAGGGCTTCCGGCGTGACACGTTCCGCCACGAGCAGCATTTGTTGGTGGAGGCCTGGGGCAAGGCGGTGCTGTTCGCCGGCTGCGGCCACGGCGGCATCGTGAACATCGTCCGGGCGGCGGAGGCCCAGCTGGGCCGGCGGCCTGACGCGGTGTTCGGCGGCTTCCATCTCTTTGAGCTGGACCCGGCGGACCCCAAGAGCGGGGAGCTTCTGGAGGCCACCGGCCGGGAGCTTGCCAAGGGGGATACCGTGTATTATACGGGCCACTGCACCGGGGCGTATGCCTTTGAGGTGCTCCGCGGCATTCTGGGGGAGCGGCTGCGGCCCATGCACGCCGGCACCGTGGCGGAGATTTAACGATAGACCTCCCGGGCCAGGAGAAAGGCCTGACGGGCAAAGGCGGTCATACTGATGGCCTCAGCGGCGTTTCGGGTTTCCTCGTAGGAGAGGAACAGCGTGTCCTGACTGTCGGAGAAGGAACTTTGCAGGGCGTTCAGAGCCTGCTGCTCCTGGGTCTTAAAGGAAAGGTATTCTTCCGGAAGGGTGCCTTGGCGGGTGGCCATCAGGTGGGAAAGCAGGATGTCGATGTAGTCTTGCATAAAATCACTCCTTAAAAAGTTGACACACACGTTTGTGTGCGTTTATAATATCACACATATTTGTGTGCGTCAATAGAAAAGAGGAAAAAATGACATTTGCGGAACATCTTTTTCAGTTGAGAACGGCGCACAAACTCACGCAAAAGGGGATTGCGGAAAAAATTGGAGTCAGCTGGCGTGCCTATCAGAACTATGAACTGGGACTTAGAGAACCGCAGTTGTCTACCTTGATTGCTCTGGCGGATTTTTATGACATCTCTTTGGATGAGCTTGCCTGCCGGCAGCGGTAGGTGACAACGCCGATGGGCGTTGGGCAATGCACCCCCCATTTTCTCCTCGTGGAGAAAACGGGCCGTGCACGGTCCAAAAGACACGCCAGGAGGGGGATTTCGGTCTCCCCCTCCTGGACCTCCCCTTCAAACGACACAAAGAGGGGGCTGCGGCCCCCTCTTTGGAAACTCCCCCGGCGGAGCGGCAGCGGGAAGAGAAGCAGGACGCTTTGACAAGCACCCCCGGAATTTGCGGAAGCGTGACAGCTTGCGGCTTGAAGGCTGGATGATTGCCAAGGTGCAGCGCACTTGGATGAGACCTGGCGGGTTTTATCCGGTCGCAGCTAACAACCGTCCGCGTCCCCAAACTTGCCCGAACGGGCAAGTTTGGATTAGGCGGCTTTTTCTTCCACCGTGCACGGCGCATTCTTTTTCGCCAAGACGAAAAAGAATGGGGGGTGCAATACCCGCCTCTATCGAGGCACTCCCCTGTAAGCGGCACCGCTTACGATATTATATAAACGAGGTGACCCCCATGGCGGAACTGACCCCCATGATGAAGCAATATTTGGAGATCAAAAAGGACAACCCGGATTCCATCCTGTTTTTCCGCCTGGGCGATTTCTACGAGATGTTCGCCGACGACGCCCGCCTGGCCTCCCGGGAGCTGGACCTGACCCTTACCAGCCGGGACCACGGCAAGCACCAAAAGCCCGCGGAGGAGCAGATCCCCATGTGCGGCATCCCCTACCACGCCAGCGAGGCCTACATCGCCCGCCTCGTTGCCAAGGGCTACAAGGTGGCCATCTGCGAGCAGATGGAAGACCCTGCCACCGCCAAGGGCCTGGTGAAGCGGGACATCATCCGAGTGGTCACCCCCGGCACCGTCATCGACGCCGCCTGCCTGGACGATAAGTCCAGCAACTTCCTCTGCGGCATCTACCTGGATTCCCAGGCGGCGGGCGTGGCCTTCTGCGACATCACCACCGGCAAGGCCCACCTGACGGCCTTCACCGGCAAGGAGCGGGTGGAGCACATCATCAACGAGCTGGGCCGGTTTTCCCCGGCGGAGGCCATTTTGAGCGACGGCGCCTATGCGGAAAAGGCCCTGACGGACGCTTTGACGGAAAAATTCCGCTGCCGTGTGGAAAACGGCGGACAGCGCCGCTTTTTGCTGAATGAGGCGGAAAAGAATATCCGCCGCCAGTTCGGGGACGAGGCCTTTGCCCGCCTGCCCGCCGGCACCCCGGCGGCGGCCATGGCCCTGGGGGGATTGCTGGATTACCTGTACGAGACCCAGAAGACGGACCTCTCCCACATCAACGATCTGGATTACTACGAGGAAGGCCGCTTCATGGAGCTGGACCTGACGGCCCGGCGGAATCTGGAGCTGACGGAGACCCTGCGGAGCAAGGAGAAGAAGGGGAGCCTTCTGTGGGTGCTGGACAAGACAAAGACCCCCATGGGCGCCCGGTGCCTCCGGTCCTGGCTGGAGCGGCCGCTTTTGTCCGTCACCGCCATCTGCAAGCGGAATGCCGCCGTGGCGGCTTTGGTGGAGGACACCATCCAGCGTGAGGAGCTCATCGCCGCCATGACGGGCCTGGGAGACATGGAGCGGCTTATCGGCCGCATCGTCTACGGCACCGCCGGCGGCCGGGACATGGCGTCCCTCCGCGCCGCCATTGAAAAGCTGCCCGCCGTGGCGGAGCAGCTGGAGCGGTTCTCCACCGGGCGCCTGGCGGAGCTGCGGCGCCAACTGGACACGCTGGATGACATCGGTGGCCGCATCGCCGCCGTTATCTGCGACGAGCCCCCCTTCTCCGTCCGGGAGGGCGGCTTCATCCGGGATGGCTACGATGAGGAGGTGGACCGCCTGCGCCACATCCTCAAGGGCGGCAAGGGCGTCATCGCTGAGATGGAGGCCAAGGAGAAGGAGCGCACCGGCATCCGGACGCTGAAGATCGGCTACAACAAGGTGTTCGGCTATTACATCGAGGTGTCCAAGTCCTTCACGGACCAGGTGCCGGACACCTATATCCGCAAGCAGACCCTGGTGAACGGGGAGCGGTACATCACCCAGGAACTCAAGGATCTGGAGCACACCATCCTCACCGCCTCGGACCGGGTGGTGGCGCTGGAATACGAGCTGTTCACCCAGCTGCGGCAGGAGATCTCCACGGCGGCGGCCCGTATTCAGCAGACCGCCGCCGCCGTAGCGGAGGCGGACGCCCTGGCGTCCTTTGCCGCCGTGGCCGTGCGAAATGGCTACTGCCGGCCGGATGTGGACGAATCCGGCGTCATCGAGATCCGGGACGGCCGCCATCCCGTGGTGGAGCAGGTGCTGAAGGACAGCCTCTTCGTCCCCAACGACACGTTCATGGGGGAGAAGGAAGAGCGGGTGGCCATCATCACCGGCCCCAACATGGCGGGCAAGTCCACCTATATGCGCCAGGTGGCCCTCATCGTCCTCATGGCCCAGATGGGCTCCTTCGTGCCGGCGGCCAGCGCCCGTATCGGCGTGGTGGACCGCATTTTCACCCGCATCGGCGCCAGCGATGACCTCAGCGCCGGCCAGTCCACCTTCATGGTGGAGATGACGGAGGTGGCGGACATTCTGCGCCACGCCACAAAGCACTCCCTGCTCATTCTGGACGAGATCGGCCGGGGCACCTCCACTTTTGACGGCATGTCCATCGCCCGGGCGGTGCTGGAGTACTGCGCGGACAAAAAACTCCTGGGGGCCAAGACCCTCTTCGCCACCCACTATCATGAGCTGACGGAGCTGGAGGATACCCTCCCCGGCGCTGTGAACTACAACATCGCCGTCAAGACCCGGGGGGAGGATATCACCTTCCTCAGAAAGATCATCCGGGGCGGCGCGGACCGCAGCTATGGCATCGAGGTGGCCAAGCTTGCCGGCCTGCCGGACCGGGTGGTCCAGCGGGCAAAAAAAGTATTAAAGGAGCTGGAGGCGGAAAACGGCGTCCAGTATGTGGTCGCCCGGAAAGAGGAGGACCAGGTGTCCCTGACCGCCATGGGCGAGGGGGAGGTCCTGGACGCTCTGCGCCGCTGCCAGCCGGACACGCTGACGCCCATCGAGGCCATGAGCCTCATTTACGAGTGGAAGCAGAAGCTTTCATAAGGGCGTCCAGGACCGCGCCGGAAGGCGCGTCAAGCGTTTTGCCGCAGGCAAAACCTTGAAATGGACGGGCTTTGCCCGGCCATTTGAGTCCCATGCGGGGTCCCCGCCGGGCCTGCCCGGTGGGGCGCGCCCTGCGCCGCTGCCAGCCGGACACGCTGACGCCCATCGAGGCCATGAGCCTCATTTACGAGTGGAAGCAGAAGCTTACCTGATTTTTTCTGACGAGGAAAACCAATGGCTAAGAAAAAGACAAGCCCTTACATGACCCCCGGCGAACAGGTCGCCGGCACGGTATTTTTCGTGGTCTACCTGGTGGTGCTGCCCTTTGTGACGGGGCGGCTGTTCCGTCTGGCGGAGCTGCTGCTGGATGTGACCATCTCCCAGGCCCTGCAAAACGTCATCTACTATTACGTGCTGTTCGCGGTGACGCTTTTGATCTTCCATAAATTCCTGGCCAGGACCTGCCGCAATCTGGCGGACAACCTGGGGACTGCCTGCCAGACGCTGCTGGCGGGCCTGGTGGGGCTGTACGGTCTCAATGAGCTGGCCTACCGGCTGACGAACCTGGTGATGGTGAACCGTACGAATCTCAACGATACGGCCATCTCCGCCCAGATGAACGACGCGCCCCATATGACGCTGCTCATCGTGGTGTTTCTGGCGCCCTTCGTGGAGGAGACGCTGTTCCGGGGCCTGGTATTCGGCAATTTGAAGGGGAAGAGCCGGCCGGTGGCCTATGTGGTCTCCTGCGGCCTGTTTGCCCTGCTGCACGTGTGGCAGTTTGCGGTGGTGCATCAGGATGCGGCGTATTTTCTCCTGATGCTGCAATATCTGGTGCCGGGCGCGGTGCTGGCCTGGGTCTATGACCACAGCGGCACGCTGTGGACCTCCATTGCCCTGCACGCGCTGGCCAACGCCCTCAGCGTCTGGGCCATGGCCTGAAAGGAGAAGCTATGAAGGGTGAACTGATTTTGGAAAACGGCGGCTGGAAGCGGCGGCTGCCGGCGGCTTTCGTCACCATCTTGGCCGAGGTGGCTGTGCTGTGGCCCGCCATCTCGCTGATGGTGCGGCGGGGCGTTCACGGCCTCATGCTGCAGATCTCCACCGCCGTGTTGGCGCTGGTTTTGTGGTGGGTGCTGTACCCGGCGGTGAGCCGCCTGTTTTTCCGGGAACAGGGGAGTGGTCGCGTCCGTTGGGCGCTGACGGGGGACAGCCTGACCATCGGGGGGGATGTGATCCCCCTGGATACCGTCAAGACCGTCCACTGCTGGGCCAACCGCAGCGCCCTGGGCACCGCTGACGGGGGACTGACCGTCAACATCGAGACCAGCGGCAAAAACCGGGTGATGCGCTCCCTGCGTTCCGGCCGGGAGGCGGAGGCCTCCGAGCGGCTGCTACGGGAGCTGGTGGAGGCGCTGGGTTACGGCCAGCGTCTGCCGGAACAAGAAACCTGATGAGAAAGAAGCATTCCCAATGAGCTTTTTTGACACCTTCAGCCAGATGCTGGTGATCCTGTCCGCCATCGTCGTGGGCTTCGCGGCCAACCGCATGGGCGTCCTGGACAGCCATGCCAACCAGAGGATCTCGCAGCTGCTGCTGAACTTCACCACCCCCGCCCTCATCGTTGCCGCCGTCCTCACCGGGGAGACTCTGCCGGCCCTGGGGGAGATCTTGTCTGTTTTGAAAGTCAGCGTCATTTTTTACGGGGTGGAGCTGCTGTTCATCCTGACAATGCCCCGCGTCGTCGGCGGCACGCCGGGCCAACAGGGTGTGTGGCGCTATACCATGGGCTTTCCCAACGTGGGCTACATCGGTTATCCCGTGGCGGTGGCCCTGTTCGGCCAGGGGGCCCTGTTCTATGCCGCCATTCTGGCCCTGCCCTTCAATCTGCTGACCTTTACCCTGGGGCCGCTGATGCTGGGCGGCGGCACACGTTTCCACTGGAAGCAGGTGGCCTCTCCCTGCACCTGCGCCTCCGTCCTGGCTTTGTTCCTGGCGCTGGCCCGACTGCGGCCGCCCGCCCTCATCGGCGAGATGCTGGACTTTGTGGGGGACCTGACGGTGCCCCTGGCCCTGGTGCTGGTGGGCTCCCTGCTGGCGGGTCTGCCCATGAAGCGGATGCTGGGCGGCGTTCGGGTGTGCGTGCTGTCTGTGGTGCGCCTGCTGGTGATGCCGGCGGTGCTGTGGCTGGTGCTGCGGAATCTGTCCATCGACCCTCTGGTCATGGGCATTGCCGTCACCCAGATGGCCATGCCCACCGCCATCAACGGCACCCTGCTGTGCATGGCCTACGGCGGCGACAGCGATGCCATGGCGCAGATCACCTTCATAACCACTCTGGCCTCCGTTGTCACCATTCCGCTGGTGGCGGCTTTGCTCCTGTAAAAGGCTCTGCTGCGAAAGGAAGAACGATATGCCTCATATCCAACAATTAGACGCCCATGTGGCGGACCTCATTGCCGCCGGCGAGGTGGTGGAGCGGCCCGCCAGCGTGGTGAAGGAGCTGGTGGAAAACACCATCGACGCCGGGGCCTCCGCCGTGGTGGTGGAGATCCAGCGGGGCGGCATGGGTCTTATCCGGGTGACGGACAACGGCTGCGGCATCGCGCCGGAAGAGCTGCCCACCGCCTTTTTACGCCACGCCACCAGCAAGCTACGCTGTGAAGAGGACCTGGGCAAGATCGGCACCCTGGGCTTCCGGGGAGAGGCCCTGGCGGCTATCTCCGCTGTCAGCCGGGTGGATATCCTCACCCGCCGTCCCGGCACGGACCTGGGCGCCCGCCTCCGCCTGGAGGGCGGTGCCGCCGGGGCTGTGGAGGAGGCCGGCGCTCCGGAGGGCACCACGATCGTAGTCCGGGACTTGTTTTACAACACCCCGGCCCGGTTAAAATTCATGCGGAAGGACAGCGCCGAAACGGCGGCGGTCAGCGGGCTTATACAGCATCTGGCCCTGTCCCACCCCGACATTTCCTTTAAATTTGTCAAGGACGGCGCCGAGGCCCTTCATACCCCTGGCGACGGCAAGCTGGATTCCGCCATTTACGCGGCTTTGGGCCGGGAATTTGCCCGGAGCCTGGTGCCGGTGGCGGGACGGGGCGGCGAGGCGGCTGTGTCCGGCTTTGTCACCAAGCCCTTGCTGGGGCGAGGCTCCCGGTCCATGCAGGTGTTTTTCGTCAACGGCCGCTTCATCAAGTCTCAACTGCTGACGGCGGCCCTGGAGGAGGGCTACCGCAACCAGATCATGAAGGGGAAGTTCCCCGGCTGTGTGCTGTCTGTCACCCTGCCGGTGACGGCGGTAGACGTGAACGTGCACCCCGCCAAGACCCAGGTGAAGTTTGCCCGGGAGCGGGAGGTGTTCGACGCCGTGTACCACACGGTGCTGGACTGCCTGGACCGGGATGGTGTTCCCGCTCCGGCATCTAAGCCGGCGGGGGAGACGGTGAACCCCCGGCAGGACTTTTTCCAGTCCATGGATGCGAAAAGCTTCCGCCAGCGGGCGGAGGCGCCCGGCCCCAAGCCTGCCGTCCCGCCGCGGCCCCAGCTCCGTCCGGCGACGTCTGCCCGGCCCGCCTTTGACAGCGAGGCACCGGGACGGATGGCGCGGGTGGCCGACAGCGCTCCGGAAAAGCAGTCCTACCGGGCGGCTTTCCGGCCTGTGGAAAAGGTGTCCATCGGCAAGCCGCCGGTCTCTGTGGCGGCATCGCCCGAAAAAGAGACGTCGGAACCGGAGCAGACAAAAAAGCCGACGCGGCCCTTTGTGCCTGCCATTCCCCGGCAGCAGACGTTGGACCTGCCGGAGCAGCAGACCATCGAGCCGCCGAAGGAAGCGCCTTGGCGCATGGCCGGAGAGGTGCTCCATACGTATATTATCTGTGAAAGCGAAGACGGCTGCGTCTGGCTCATCGACAAACACGCCGCCCATGAGCGGATAAACTTTGACCGTCTGAAGGCCGCTCAGGAGCCGCCCATGCGGCAGACCCTGCTTCAACCCGTGGCGGCGGAGCTGGGCCGGGAGGACGCGGCGCTGCTGCTGGAAAATCTGGAACTTTTGGAGCGGTTTGGCTTTGCCTGTGAGGATTTCGGCGACGGCGCCATCCTGGTGCGGGAGGTCCCGGCGGACATCGACGCGGCGGATGCCGCCGCCACGCTGGAGGAGTTCGCGGAAAAGCTGCGGACCGGCCGCTCTCCCGCGGAAAAGCGGGAGGGGCTGCTGCATACCATGGCCTGCAAGGCCGCCATCAAGGGCGGTTGGACCAGCGACCCGGCGGAGCTGCGGGTTCTGGTGGATAAGGTCCAGAGCGGGGAGGTCAAGTACTGTCCCCACGGCCGCCCAGTGGCGGTGAAACTGACAAAGTACGAGCTGGAGAAGATGTTCAAGCGGGCCTGAGAGGCGGAAAGTCCTGCGGCCGCGGGGGCCCCGGAATCCAACTCAAATCGCTCGAAGTGAATTCGGTCGATTTCAAGGTTTTGCCAACGGCAAAACGCTTGACGCGGCAAAGGCCGCGGAGCCGCCCAGTGGCGGTGAAACTGACAAAGTACGAGCTGGAAAAGATGTTCAAGCGGGTGTAAGGAGACATGGAGATGACGAAGCGCTTTGTAAAGGTGTACAGTCAGGGCGTTGTTGGGAGCGGCGCCGATATCTATGTGGATCGGGAGACAGGTGTCAATTATCTCTTTGTTTGGTCCGGCGGCGGAGGCGGCCTGACGCCCCTGCTGGACCGGGAGGGAAAACCCGTCATCACCGCAGTGTCTGACGAGGAGTGAGCGATGAAGCTGTTATTTGTGGACTGTTGTGTCAGCCAGCGGGGAGCGGACTCCCGGACAAAACGGCTGGCGGAAGCTTTTTTGGAAGCATGGCAGGCAGCGCGTCCAGACGCGGAAGTGGAGACCGTGGGGCAGGAGGTGCTGCTGGCCCTGCGGCCCTTTACCCCCGACGCGTTGAATGAGCGGGACGCCCTGGCTGCCGCCGGGCGCTTTGACGCGCCGGTGTTCCGTCTGGCCCGCCAGTTCCGGGAGGCGGAGGAGATCGTGGTGGCCGCCCCTTTCTGGGATCTGAGCTTTCCCGCCGCCCTGCGGCTGTATATCGAGTACATTTCCGCCAATGGACTTTGCTATCACTATGATAACAGCGGATGCCACGGCGATTGCAGGGCCCGCCGGCTGGTGTACCTGACCTCCGGCGGCGATGTGGAGCGGGAGGACAGCGTGGGTGTCCTCTACTGGCGGCAGCTGGCCGCCATGTTCGGCATCTCCCGGTTTGACTATGTGTTCGCCGCGGGCCTGGACGCCTTGCCTGACCAGGCGCCCGCACTGCTGGACGCGGCACAGGAACTGGTCCGCCGGCTGGCGGAAGAGACCGTATAAACGCGCGTTTCCCATGTTGGGTTTCCATACAGCCGCGATATGAAGGAGGAGATTTCATGCTATTGTTTGTGGATTGCTGCATCAGCCACCGGGGAGACCGCTCCCGCAGCCATGCTCTGTGCCAAGCGTTTTTGGAGGAGTTCAAGCGCACCCATCCGGCGGTGGACATCGAGACGGTGAATCTCCAGCGCATGGGGCTGCAGCCCTTCGACCAATTCGCGACAGATGACCGCAATGCCCTGCGAAAGGTCCGCTCCTTTGACTCTCCCATCTTCAAGCTTGCCCGCCAGTTCAAGCGGGCGGATCAGATCGTCATCGGCGCGCCCCTGCGGGACCTGACCTTCCCGGCTATGCTGCGGGTGTACATTGAATACATCTGCGTCCGGGAAGTGACCTATCACTACGAGGGACAGACCTGTGTGGGTGACTGCATGGCCACGAAGCTGGCTTATCTCACTGTCAGCGGCGGCCCGGAGCCGGAAGAGAGCCTGGGCGTGGAATACTGGCGGCAGCTGTGCGAGCGCTTCGGCATCCGGCAGTACGACCATATTGCGGCCTACGGCCTGGACTTTGCGCCGGACAAGGCGGAGGCGATCATGGCCGAAGCCTGCGAAAAGGCCCGTGCCCTGGCAAGAACTTACTGATTCGGGAAGGAGGAGGACCATGGCGCCGAAGATCGTCTGCGTGGTGGGCCCCACCGCTTGCGGAAAAACCACGCTGGGGGTCCTGCTTGCAAAGCGGTTTGGCGGCGAGGTGGTCTCCGCCGATTCCATGCAGATCTACAGGGGGATGACCATCGGCACCGCCGCCCCCACAAAAGCGGAGATGGACGGCGTGCCCCATCACATGGTGGCCGTGGCGGACCCGGCGGAGCAGTGGTCCGCCGCCCGGTATGCCGAAAGTGCCATCCCTGTCATCGATGACATCCTGCGCCGGGAAAAGCTCCCGATCCTGGTAGGCGGCACGGGGCTGTGGCTGGACGCCGTGGTCCGGGGACACGGCTTTGCCGGCGGACACGCCGGCGGCGCTGTGCGGGCCATGCTGCAAAAGCGGCTGGAGGAAGAAGGCATCGGCCCGCTGCTGGCGGAGCTGCGGCAGGTGGACCCCGCCGCGGCGGAGCGCCTCCACCCCGCCGACGAAAAGCGCGTCCTCCGGGCGCTGGAGGTATGGCTGGAGACGGGAAAGACCATCACCGCCCACAACGAGGAGACAAAAACCCTGCCTCCCCGGTACGACGCGGTGTGGATCGGCCTGCGCTTCGCGGACCGGGCGGACATGAAGGCCCTCATCGACCGGCGGGTGGACCGCATGGTGGAGGAAGGCCTTTTGGACGAGGTGAAAAGGCTGCTGGAAAGCGGCCTGCCCCGGGAGGCCACGGCCCTCCAGGCCATTGGCTACAAGGAGTTTTTGGGCGTGCTGGAGGGGACGGCCACGGAGGCGGAGGCCATCGCGGAGGTAAAGCTCCGCTCCCGGCAGTACGCCAAGCGCCAGTTGACCTGGCTGCGGCGGAATCCGGACATCCATTGGATCGAATGGGAAAAAGAACGGGATTTTGGTCGGGCCTTACAGATTTCGACGGAAATCCTGACGGCCGCGGGGGTATCCTAACCCCAGGCGGACGGAAAAACATGGAAAACGTCCGACCCAAACAGAAAAAAGGAGCGGACATACCATGGTGACAAAAGCGAATTTACAGGATCTCTTTCTGCTGCGGGCCCGGCGGGAGTCGGTGCCGGTGACGCTGTTTCTGATGAACGGCTTTCAGATGCGGGGCGTCATTACCGGCTTTGACGCCTTCGTGGTGGTGCTGGATTCCGACGGAAGGCAGCAAATCGTTTACAAGCACGCCATCTCCACCATCGCGCCGGCGCGGCCGGTGGACCTGGCGGAAGACAATTCATGATCGCGCCCCGGCAGGTGCTCGGCGGCGCTACGAGGTAATTTCCTGATGAAAAACAGCTCTTTCGGTACAAAATGCTTGCTACTGGCGGTGACGCTGGGCATTCTGGCCTATTTTGGTGTCCAGGGTCTGCAATATCTCAGCGACCCGCTGACCACCACCCTGGCGTACAATTACCAAGTAGAGGAGGGAATGGATCTCTCCGGCTACGTGGTGCGCCAGGAACAGGTGCTGGCGGATGAGAGCAGCGGCTTGCTGCGCCTGCAGCGGTCGGAGGGGGAGCGGGTGAGCGTCGGCGGTACCGTGGCCCTGGTGTACGCGGACCAGTCCTCTCTGGACCGACAGCAGGAGATCGACGATCTGTCCAGCCGCATCGAGCAGCTGCAATTTGCCCAGGAGGCATCTCTTGGGTCCGAGGTGTCCCTGAAGCTGGACGCCCAGATTATGCGCAGTCTCCTGGATTACCGCGCGGAGTTGTCGGCGGGACGGCTGGACAGCGCCGAAGAGCATGAGACAGAGCTTCGGTCCCTGGTGCTGAAGCGGGATTACACCTATTCCGACACGGAGGACCTGTCCGGCCAGATCGCGGAGCTCCAGGGCCAGCTGAAGGAATTGAAGGCCCAGGCGGCCTCCTCTGTCCGGGCTATCAAAGCGCCGGTATCCGGCGTATACTCCGCTGTGGTGGACGGCTACGAGGCGGTCCTCACACCGGAGCTGTTGGCGGATATGACGCCCTCCCGGCTCAACGCCGTTCAGGCGGATGGAACGCTTACCTCCCAGACAGGCAAGCTCATTCTGGGAGACAGCTGGTATTACGCCGTCGCCATGTCCGCCGACCAGGCCGAGATCCTTCAGAATATCAGCGGCGTCATGACGCTGCGCTTCGCCAAGGGCGTGGAGCAGGACCAGACGGTTACGCTGTATGCCGTGGGACCGGAGGAGCAGGGCCGGGTGGTGGTGACCTTCCGGGGGGAGTACAACATGGCCCAGGTGACGCTTCTGCGCCGGCAGAGCGCCCAGCTCATCTGGAGGACCATTGATGGCCTCCGTGTGCCCAATGAGGCCCTCCGGGCTGCCAACACCACAGTGGACCAGGAGGGCAACCGCACCACGGAGGAGAGCCTGGGCGTCTACTGTGTGGTGGGTATGAAGGCCCGCTTCAAGCCGGTGGAGGTGCTGTACAGCGGCGACGGCTTTGTGCTGGTGCGCTCCACGGCGGCCTCTGACCAGGAGAGCCTGCGGCTCCGCCCCGGCGACGAGATCATCATCAGCGCAAAAGACCTGTACGACGGAAAAGTCGTGGGATAAAGAGAAATGAAAAGAAGGAAGTAAACGCCATGTCCATTGCAGAAAATATCGCCCAAGTCCGGGCAAATATCGCCCAGGCCTGCGCCCAGGCGGGCCGGTCTCCGGAGGAGATCACCCTGGTGGGAGCCAGCAAGATGAACGACGCCGCCGCCTGCCGGGAGGCCATTGCCGCCGGCATCGACGCCCTGGGAGAGAACCGCGTCCAGGAGATGACCGCCAAACTGGCGGACAACGCCTATGACGGCGCGCCGCTGCACTTCATCGGCCACCTCCAGCGCAACAAGGTGAAGCAGGTGGTGGGCAGGGTCGCCCTCATCCAGTCCGTGGGTTCCATGGAGCTGCTGGAGGAGATCGAAAAGGTGGCCGCCCGGGAGCAGCTGGTCCAGGATATTTTGCTGGAGGTGAATATCGGCCGGGAGGAAGCCAAGAGCGGCTTTGACCCGGACGCGGTGACCGCGGCGGCGGAGGCAGCGCTGTCCCTGCCCCATGTCCGGGTGCGGGGCCTCATGACCATCCCGCCCGCGGATGCGGACCGGGATGCCAATATGCGGTATTTTCGGGAAGTGCAGGCACTTTATGTTGACATCAATGCGAAATTGTTCCATAATGAATTAAAGTGTCTCTCCATGGGCATGAGCGGCGATTATATGGATGCCATTTGCTGTGGAGCCACCATGGTCCGGGTGGGCACCGCCATTTTCGGCGCCCGCAATTACAATATCTGAAACACTCCAATGAGGAGGCTTTGCTATGAGCATCATTGACGAACTGAAAAAATGGACCCATCCTTATGAGGACGAGGACGAGGAGTTTGACGATTTCGAGGAGCCGTCCCGCCGGGAGCCCGCCTTTGACGATCGGAAAGCCCGGGTGGAGGATCGCCGCAACAAGGTGGTGAACATCCACGCCACTACCCAGCTGAAGGTGGTGCTGGTGAAGCCGGAGCGGTTTGAAAACGCCTCTGAGATCGCCGACAACCTGAAGGACAAGCGGACCGTGGTGCTGAACCTGGAGTCCACCAACAAGGATGTGGCCCGTCGCCTCATTGACTTTTTGTCCGGCGTCGCCTACGCCGGCGAGGGCAAGATCAAGAAGGTGGCTGCCAATACATACCTCATCACGCCCTACTCCGTGGACATCGAGGGCGACCTCATCGACGAGCTGGAAAACAACGGACTCTATTTTTAAGAGGACAGAGAAAGCATACAGGGGGGATTTTGCGCTATGCTGACACCGCAGGAAGTTTCGACCCACGCCTTTACCAAGGCGGTCATGGGCGGTTACAATATGGCCATGGTGGACGAGTTTTTGGACGAGCTCACCGATGATTACACAGCGCTGTATAAGGAAAACGCCGCGCTGAAAGCCAAGCTGAAGGTCCTGGTGGAAAAGGTGGAGGATTACCGCGCCACGGAGGACTCCATGCGGGCCACGCTGCTGACTGCCCAGAAAATGGCGGATTCCATCGTCCGGGAGGCGGAGGCCAAGCGGGACGAGATCATGACCCAGGCGGAGACCCAGGCGCAGGAGAAGATCGCCCAGCTGCGCCGGGAGATCGGCGAGTCGGAGGACCGCCTGCGCCAGGGCCAGCAGGAGCTGGCGCAGTTCATCGCCGCCAGTCAGGACATCTGCAGGCAGCAGCTGGCTTATCTGGATCAGCTGCCCCAGCTGCCGGTGGAGCAGCCCGCCGCTCCCGCCGCGGAGGAAAAGGCGCAGGAGATCGAGGAACACGTCCTGGCCGCCTTTGCCCAGCAGGATGTGGAGGAAGCAGAGGAACCCGCGGAGGAGTCTGCCCCGGCGGATGACTATCCCGAGGGCGACCCCTTTGCCCGGGAGGAGCCGGAGGTGTCCGAGCCCACCCGCCGCATCAACATCAACGACCTGAAGTTTGGCCGCAACTATAAGGGCGGCGAATAAACCATGAAAAGCGGCTCGACATGAGCCGCTTTTTTCACAGGAGGAGCAGCATGGACAAGCAGCGGCCCATCGTGGCGTTTCTTTACGATTTTGACAAGACCCTCTGCACCACGGACATGGAGGACTATGCCTTTATCCCCAGCCTGGGCATGACGCCCCAGGAGTTCTGGTCCAAGGCCAACGGCTTCGGCCACGCAAACCGCATGGATGGTATCCTGGCCTATATGTACACCATGATCCAGGAGTCGGAAAAGCGGAGCCTGCCCTTCACCCGGGAGAGCCTGCGGGAGATGGGCCGGGACATCGTGCTGTTTCCCGGCGTGCGGGAGTGGTTCGGCCGCATCAACGCCTTCGGCGACAGCCAGGGGGTCCAGGTGGAGCACTACATCATCTCCTCCGGCCTGCGGGAGATCATTGAGGGTTCTTCCATCAGCGGGGAGTTCAAGGAGATCTACGCCAGCGAGTTTTACTATGACGAGGCGGGCAAGCCCGCCTGGCCCAAGCTGACGGTCAACTTCACCGCCAAGACCCAGTTCGTTTACCGCATCAACAAGGGCGTGCTGGATGTGTCCGATGACAAGACCCTCAACGACTCCATGCCGGATGACAGCAAGCGGGTGCCCTTCACCAACATGGTCTACATGGGGGACGGCCTTTCCGATGTGCCCTGCATGAAGATGATGCGGGCCTACGGCGGCCAGGCCATCGCCGTGTATCAGGAGAGCAACCGCGTGGGCGTGGAGGACCTGCTGGTCAAAGGGCGGGTGGATTTTATTTTCCCGGCGGATTACTCCGAGGGCACCGCCCTGGACCAGACGGTGAAGAACATCATCCGAAAAATGGCCATTGCCGACCGGCTGTGGAACGAAAATGTTCAGCAGCTGCGCACCATCGGCGGCGATGTGCTGCCGGACCAAGTGGGGCTGTTTTGAAAGGAGGGCTGCCATGGGGCGGCCTTTCTTTCTTTTTGGGCGACAGCCATGATGATGGCTGGGCAGATGCGCCCCCATTTCTCTCTTGGAGAGAGAAACGGCCGCGCCCGGTCAAAGAGAGACATTGGAGGGGGATTTCGTGATTCCCCCTCCAAACCGCCCCTTAAAACGACCAAAAGAGGGGGCTACGGCCCCCTCTTTGGAAACACCCCCAGCGGAGCGGCAGCGGGGCCAAAAGTAGGGCGCTTCGATAAGCACCCTGGAATAAGAAACCACGTTACAATTTGCGGCTTGAAGGGTGAATGATTGCCAAGGTACAGCGCACTCGGATGAGACCCGGCGGGTTTTATCCGGTCGCAGCTAACAACCGTCCGCATCCCCAAACTTGCCCGAACGGGCAAGTTTGGACCAAGCGGCTTTTTCTTCCACCGTGCACGGCGCATTCTTTTTCGCCAAGACGAAAAAGAATGGGGGGTGCATTCCCCACCTTGGAAACCAGGCAAATTTCCCCCAAAATCTATTTACAATTCGTAGCCTTTTTGCTAAACTATACCCTGCGTATTAAAAGAAAACCTCGTTTTAAAGGAGAGAGACCATGGCTTCCACATCAGAATTTTCCCGCACCCTGTCCCTGCTGCGGCAGGAACGGGGCGTGTCCCAGCGTACCGCCGCCAGCGACCTGGGCATCTCCCAGGCCCTTTTGAGCCACTATGAAAACGGCATCCGGGAACCGGGTCTTTCCTTTGTGGTGAAGGCCTGCGACTATTACCATGTCTCCGCCGACTTCATTTTGGGCCGTACCCTGTCCCGGGATGGCAGCATGCTGAGCTCCGAGGAGGTGCTGGGGGCGGCGGAGCCCGGCAACATTCTTCAGGGCAGTGTCCTAGCCACCCTTCAGAGTAAGCTCCTTTCCGGCGCCGTGGGGGTGCTGTTCGGCCTTTTGGGCAAGCTGGGGGACAAGGCCTCCATCAATGCGGCGGCGGCCTATCTGGGCGGCGCCGTGTACCAGCTCTATCGCCACTTGTACCGCGCCGCCGGGGCCAACGAGGCCTACTTCGCCCTGGACCCCGCCGCCTGCACCATGGGCACCGCCGACGCGGATATGAAGCTGGAGGAAGTGCGCTACGCCCGGGCACTGCGGGCACAAACTGCCAAAAAGGCGGAGTTTCCGGACCTGTCCCCAGAGGCACTGTCCACCGGCTATCCCGGCCGCTGCCAGAGCCTGACCCAGGTGCTCAGCACTGCCGATGCCCGGCTGAATGCCCTGACGGAGAAGTGATATGAGCTTTCAGTCTCTGGCCTTTCTGGCCTTTCTGGCCATCGCCGTGCCCGCCTGCCTGCTCTCCGCCCGACACAGCCGCCGGACGGGTATGACGGTCCTTGGCGCCGCCAGCCTGGCGTTTTATGTGGCCGGCGGCGGATGGGACGCCTTTTCGGTGCTGTGCGCGGGGACGCTGGTCTCCATCCTGGCGGTGCAGCGGCTCTGGCGGGAAAATGAGGAATGCCGGCGCCGCCGTGTACTGGTCCTGGCGGTGGGATACCACATCGCCGTGCTGCTGGTGTTCAAATACACGGGCTTTTTCACCGGGGGCTGGGTCTCCCTGGACTGGGTGCCCCTGGGTCTGAGCTTTTTCACCTTCCAGCAGCTGTGGCTCCTCAAGGAGGTCTACACCGGCCAGTTCCGCCTGCGGAGCGGGGAGCTGCTGCCCTTGTACACGTTTTTCTTCCCCACCGTCACCTCCGGCCCCATTCTGCGGCCCGGCGCCTTCTTCCCTCAGCTGACGGGAGAAAGATTCCTGCACCCCGGCTGGGAGGACGCGGCGGCGGGCCTGTACGGCATCTGTTGCGGCACGGTGAAAAAGGTGCTGCTGGCGGACTCCTTCGGCGTCATCGTAAACAACGGCTGGGAGCGGGTGGGGGATCTGACGGCCCCCGGCGCCTGGCTGGTGATTTTGGGCTATACCCTCCAGTTGTACTTTGACTTTTCCGGCTATTGCGACATCGCCGCCGGCTGCGCCCGGCTGCTGGGTATTCGCCTGCCGGTGAATTTTGACTCCCCGTACCGCAGCCTTTCCATCGGGGAGTTCTGGAAGCGCTGGCACATCACCCTGACCACCTTCCTGCGGGAATGCCTGTATTTTCCCCTGGGCGGCAGCAAAAAGGGTGCCGTTCGGACGTATGTCAACATTCTTATCATCTACCTGGTCAGCGGCTTCTGGCACGGGGCTGGATGGACGTTTTTGTTCTGGGGCCTGCTCCACGGCCTGGCCCAGGTGGCGGAGCGGCTGCTGGGCGGCCGGCTGAAGCGCATCCCCAAGCCGGTCCGCTGGTGCCTGACCTTCGCCTTTGTGAATGTGGCGTGGGTGTTTTTCCGGGCACCGGAGCTTGCGGAAGCTCTTCGTCTGCTGGGTACGGCCCTCACCGGCGTCATGGCCCGGCCGGAGGGATGGCTGTTCCATGGGCTGTTTGCCAAAGAGACCGGGGCCATTCAGCTGCTGCTGCCGGCGGCGAAGCCCTGGATGGACCTGGTACGGACAGCGCTGCTGTACGGCACCGGCATGGCGGTGGTGCTGCTGCCGGTGAATACGGCGGCGCGGATGGAACGATTCCGCCCCAAGTGGTGGCAGGGGGCGGCACTGGCAGTGCTGACTGCCTGGTCCGTTTTGTCCTTCACCGGCATCACCACCTTTATCTATTCCAATTTCTGAAAGGGAGGTCCCATGAGCAAAGCATATAAACGCTGGGCCTGCGGCCTCCTGGTAGCGGTCCTGGGCCTGCTGGCGGTCTGCGCCGCCGTGGTGTATACGGTGGACCCCTGCCTGTACTACCGGATGCCGGACCAGTGGGAGCCGGTGTTTTTCAGTGAGCGCTACCAGGGCGCCGGCCTTGCCAAAAACGTCCCGGCGGACACGGTGCTGGTGGGCACCTCCATGGCGGCCAACTACCGCGCCAGCGAGGTGGGGGAGACCTTCGGCGGCACCGCCGTCCGCATTACCATCCCCGACGGCTACCTCAGCGAATTCGACCAGGTGATGGATGTGGTGTTCCGCAGCCAGACGCCCAGGCGGGTGGTGTTTGCCCTGGACCTGAACATCCTGGTCCGGGACGAGAGCGGCGTCACCGGCGCCACCGGCGCCATGCCGGAGTATCTGTATAATGACAGCCTGTTGGACGATGCCAAATATCTTTTGAATAAGGATACCCTCTATTACAGTCTCTACGTCCTCATGGCCAACCGCTGGGGCGGCGGCCAGACGCTGGACGAGAGCTTCACCTGGGATGAGGGCATCTGGTGGAACCATATGACGGCCCTGGAAAACTACACCCGCCCGGACATTGCGGCGGAGAGCGTGGACGCGGCCGCCTTCCGGGAAAACACCGCCCGGAACCTGGCGGTGGTGGAGAGATGGCTCCGGGCCCATCCGGACACGGAGTTCGATATTTTCTTCCCCCCGTACAGCATCCTGTTCTGGGACAAAACTAGCCGCCTGGGGCAGACGGAGGCTATGCTCTCCGCGCTGGAGCAGGCCTGCAATACGCTTTTATCCTATGACAACGTGAAGCTATACGGCTTTTTGCTGGACCGGGAGATCGTGGAAAACCTGGACAACTACTGCGACTATGTCCACCACTCCGGGGAGGTCTGCCGCCGGATCCTGGGGAAAATGGCCGCCGGGGAGGGCCGTCTCACAGAGGAAAACACAGAGAAGGTACTCGCCAACTGGCGGGACTTTGTGGTAAACTATGATTATGAAAAATTCTGGGACGAATCCTTTTGGTGGAAGTGGAACGAGACCCATCCCGGCGTCCTGTCGTGATCTTCAAGCCCCAACGGAGGTTTATGCTTTATGACAAAACAGCAGAATATC
>JAETPK010000120.1 GCA_021771265.1 Oscillospiraceae bacterium | reverse complement strand
GAGCACCGCATCGAGCTCATCCGCACCCGCAAAGGCGTCCGGTGGTACAACGACTCCATCGCCTCCAGCCCCAGCCGCACCATCGCGGGGCTGAACTCCTTCCCGGAAAAGGTCATCCTCATCGCCGGCGGCAAGGACAAGGGCATCCCCTACGACGCCTTGGGCCCAGTGGTCAACGAGCATGTGAAGCTGCTGCTGCTGTGCGGCGCCACCGCCGGCGTCATCCGCCGGGCCGTGGAGCAGGCGGACAATTACAGGGGCCTGGAGATCCTGGACGTGGCGGATTACCGGGAGGCGGTGTCCATCGCCGACAGCCGCGCCGCGGAGGGGGATATGGTCATCCTGTCCCCCGCCAGCACGTCCTTTGACCGCTTCAAGAACTTTATGGAGCGGGGCAGGGCCTTCAAGGCCATCGTGGAGCAGCTGCCCTGACGGCGGGACTAGGCCAGGCTCCCTGCCGCATAGAATGCGGAGAGGGAGGTGGCTGTCATGCGCCCCGGATTCTTTTATTACCGCCACCGCTGGGACCGGCGGCAGGCCCTGCGGGCCCTGGCGCTGCTGACAGCCGCCGGGCTGCTGGCGCTGGGGCTGTATATCTCGGCCCAGATGCGTCCGCTGCTGGAGAGCCTGGCCACCGCCCGGGTGTCCAACGCCGTCACCCGCGTTGTCAGCGAGGCGGTGTACGAGGCCATTGAAAACGGAGAGCTGCGGTACGACGGCCTGGTGACGCTGGAGAAGGACAGCGAGGGAAAAGTCACCGCCGTTCGCAGCAATATGGCTGCTTTCAATCACTTGCAAGCGGAAATACTTGACACCATTTTGAGCCGGGTGGGGCAGGTGTCCGCCCGGGAGCTGTCCATCCCCATCGGCACCCTCACCGGCTCGGCCCTGCTGGCGGGCCGGGGGCCACGCATTACGGTGCGGATGGAATCCCTGGGCACGTCGGAGGCCCGGTTTGAAAACGCCTTCACCTCCGCCGGCATCAACCAGACCCGCCACCAGATCATGCTGAACGTGGATGTGTACGTCAGCGTGCTGCTGCCGGGCTTTTCCACCGCCACGAAGGTCTCCAACTCCTTCACCGTGGCGGAGACGGTCATCGTGGGGGCCGTGCCGGACACGTACACCTATTTCAGCGCCGACCCGGGGACTTATAACGATGACTTGAAAGACTATATCCTGAACGGAAACTGAGGAGGAACCATGGACTACCGTGAGAGAATGAAGCAGCTGCGGGATATCCTGAACGAAAACGGCTACCGCTATTACGTGCTGGACGCCCCCACCATGAGCGATTATGAATATGACATGCTGAACCGGGAGCTGGAGGAGCTGGAGGCCCAGCACCCGGAGGAGGTGACGCCGGATTCCCCCACCCAGCGCATCGGCGGCCAGACGCTGGAGGGCTTTCAGCCCTATGCCCATGAGGTGCCGCTGGAAAGTCTCCAGGATGTGTTCAGCGACGAGGAGACGGCGGAGTTCTGCGAGCGCATGGACGAGGCCCTGGGCGGCATGGTGGAGTACTCCGTGGAGCCGAAGGTGGACGGCCTGTCCGTGGCTCTGGAGTACCGGGACGGCGTGTTCGTCCGGGGCGCCACCCGGGGCGACGGCCGGGTGGGGGAGGACGTGACGGAGAATTTGAAAACCGTCCGCTCCATCCCCATGGTCCTGCCGGACAAGCTGCCCCGCCTCATCGTCCGGGGCGAGGTGTATATGGCCCGCTCCGTGTTTGAGGAGATCAACGCCGCCCGGGAGCTGCAGGGGAAGCCCCTCATGGCCAACCCTCGCAACGCCGCCGCCGGCTCCCTGCGGCAGCTGGACCCGAAGATCTGCGCCCAGCGGCGGCTGGATATCCAGGTGTTCAACCTCCAGCTGGCGGAGGGGCGGGAGTTCCTCTCCCACGGCGAGACCCTGGATTATCTCCGCTCCCAGCGGTTCAAGGTCATCCCCCACAAGACCCTTTGCGGCACGGCGGAGGTCCAGGGGGAGATCGCCCGCATCAACGACCAGCGGCTGGAATACCCCTTTGATATCGACGGCGCGGTCGTAAAGGTAAACTCCCTTACAGACCGCGCGAAGCTGGGTTCCACCGCCAAATTCCCCAAGTGGGCGGTGGCCTTCAAGTACCCGCCGGAGAAAAAGCCCTCCAAAGTGCTGGACATCGTGGTGCAGGTGGGCCGCACCGGCGTGCTGACCCCCAGGGCGGTGCTGGAGCCGGTGCGTCTGGCGGGCACCACCGTCACCAGCGCCACCCTCCACAACCAGGACTATATCGCGGAAAAGGACATCCGGGTGGGCGACACGGTCATGGTCCAGAAGGCCGGAGAGATCATCCCGGAGATCCTGGAGGTGGATGTCTCCAAGCGTCCGGAGGGCACGGCGCCCTACGTGCTGCCGGAGCTCTGCCCTGTGTGCGGCGCCCCGGTGGCCCGGGACGAGGACGGCGCCGCCCTCCGCTGCACCGGCGCCGAGTGCCCGGCCCAGCTGCTGCGGAACATCACCCACTTCGCCAGCCGCGGCGCCATGGACATCGACGGCTGCGGCCCCGCCGTCATCCAGCAGCTGGTGGATACCGGCCTCATCCGCAACGTGGCGGACCTGTACAGCCTCCATGCCCAGGATGTGGCCCAGCTGGACCGCATGGGCGCCAAGTCGGCGGAAAACCTCATCCGGGCCATTGAAAACTCCAAGGCCAACGACCTCAGCCGCCTCATTTACGGCCTGGGCATCCGCCAGGTGGGAGAGAAGGCCGCCAAGGTCCTGGCCATGCACTTCAAGACCATGGACGCCCTGCGGGCCGCCCCGGAGGAGGAGCTGACGGACATCGATGACGTGGGCGCCATCACCGCCCGGTGCATCACGGCGTATTTTGCCCAGTCCCAGTCCCGGGACCTGCTGCGCCGGCTGGAGGAGGCCGGCGTCAATATGGAGAGCACGGCGGCGCTGGTGGACGAGCGGTTTGCCGGGATGACCTTCGTCCTGACGGGCACCCTGACCCGCTTTGACCGCAAGACCGCCCAGGCCCTCATCGAGGAGCGGGGCGGCAAGGCCGCCGGGTCCGTCTCCAAGCGGACCACCTATGTGGTGGCCGGCGAGGCCGCCGGCAGCAAGCTGAAAAAGGCCCTGGAGCTGAACATCCCCGTCCTGACGGAGGACGAGTTTGCGGACATGCTGCAATGAGCAAGGTGGGAGCACGGCTATAAAGGTTTCCCGGCGCCTGCATCAGACCGTCTGCCGGGAGGGCATGGGGAAGACGGACCGCTGAACTGGTCGTTTGCGGTTGTATTGTTCGGAAAAACCTGCTATACTGAGAGAAACTATCAATTTCAGGAGGTCGTTTCTATGAGTACCGCCATTTATTCCGTATCCGTTCTGGGCACGCTGCTGGCGCCCCTGGTGGGCAAGGTGCTCTTCGCCTTGGTGGTGTGGCTGGTGGGCAAGTGGGCCGTTGGCAAGATCGTGGGACTGCTGGAAAAGAGCAGGGGCTTCGCCCGGCTGGAGGGCACCGTTCGCACATTTTCCCTGAGCTTTGTGAAAATCGGGCTGTACGTGTTGCTGGGCATCTCCATCATCGGCATTCTGGGGGTGGAGACCAGCTCCATCGTGGCCGTGCTGGCCTCCGCGGGCGTCACCGTGGGCCTGGCGCTCCAGGGGGCGCTGTCCAATCTGGCCGGCGGCATCATGCTGCTGGTGTTCAAGCCCTTCCGGATGGGGGACTATGTGGA
>JAETPK010000119.1 GCA_021771265.1 Oscillospiraceae bacterium | reverse complement strand
AATTTTTTCGCCTTCCTGATCTTTGACTGTATCAGCAGATACACCCCAGCCGCACCGGCAAGGCCCACCAGCAGGTCAATACCGCCAAGCCCCGGCCAGTAGGTTTCAAAGGCTTTGGGGAAGGTATCGAGCATCCCCATGAGCTTTGTCCCGAAGTCTGTGCCGGGGGCGATCCGGTATACCCAGCTATTCAATCTGCTGTGCGAAAAGGCGGACGATGTGTACGGCGGGCGCTTGCCGGTCCATGTGCGCTGCCTGATCGACGAGTGCGCCAACATTGGCCAGATACCCAATCTGGAAAAGCTGGTAGCCACCATCCGCAGCCGGGAGATCTCCGCCTGCCTCGTCTTGCAGGCGCAAAGCCAGCTCAAAGCCATTTATAAGGACAACGCCGACACCATCATCGGCAACATGGACACCCGCATTTTCCTCGGCGGCTCGGAGCCTACCACCATCAAGGAGCTGAATGCCGCGCTGGGCAAGGAGACCATCGACAGCTTCAACACTTCGGACACGCGGGGCAACAGCCCCAGCTACGGCACATCGTACCAAAAGCTGGGCCATGAGCTGATGAGCCAGGATGAAATTGCCGTCATGGACGGCGGCAAGTGCATCTTGCAGCTCCGCGGCGTCCGGCCCTTTTTCTCGGACAAGTAGCGCTGGGCACTTTCTAAAAATTCGGTGATTTTAGAGCTGTGTCCCCAGGAAAGATGATAGCCTGAGTCGGTAAAGTCACTCTTATTATAAATTTTAACAGCGCTGGAGGAAAGACTGTTGGAGCTTTCAGTGATTTGAAACAGCCTGTATTCTTGATAGTTGGACAAGAACTTCTGCCCGTGGACCACATAACTTTTGCTCCCGCTTTTTTTTACAAGCTCTACATGGTCCTGACTTAAAATGTCCGGGGAGGTTTCCAAAACTTGGTCCAAAAGAGAGGAGTATTCGGTTTCTCATGGAGTCTGAGAGAAAGATATTTTGGAAATAGTTCCATCTTACGCGCATGGGCAGATCATTTAATGAGACAGTGAGCACCGGATATTGGTAAGAGATGAACTTGCAATTTTTCCTTACTTTTTCCCTTTACACAGGTGCTTGTTAAATCAAGATGCAATAACGAGAGGTGCGAGCCAGTGTCCGACGCAGATTACGGCAGCCTGAAATGAGGGCATGAACATGAAACCAATCGTGATTTGTTATTCTTACGGCGGAAACACCCGCCAAGTGGCGGAGAAGACCGGCAAGGCCGTTGGCGCCGATCTGGAGGAGATCAAGACCCTCAAGTCCTACATCGGCAGCTATGACGATGTGGTGGACCAGGACGACCTGGATGGCCATACCCGGTTCATGGCAGTTTTGGCAGCCCTGCTGGGCTGTCAGGGTGTGGATGAATTCCGTCATCAGATGGGCGCCGCCCTCAATTTTGGCGTGACGCCGACAGAGAGCTTTGGGGAACAGATGCGGGACTTCGCCCAGTCCGGCCCGGAGGCGAGCCGCCACATCAACAAATAGCTAGCCGACAACTGTTTCGACGACTATTACACCCGAAAGGGCCTGACTTATCAGCAGGGGAGATGATCACGTTCTGCTTCCTTGTCGCCCAAGGTGGCTGTGAGCCCCAGCTTGCCAGCTGCGCCGCCAATATGCGCATTGGCAACGACAAGGCGTTCTTGATCTGTATCATCTCCCGGTGTCTGCCCTATGTCGGCTATCCCCGCAGCCTGAATGCCCTGTGGTGCGTCAACGAGGCGGCGGGACAGAAGTACTCCTGCACCCTGCAAACTGACGAACACGAAGGCGCGCTGAATATGAAGCATGTCATGTTTTTGACCGGCGCGGGCAAGGGGAACTCAAAAACCGTCAAGGCCGCCAGATCGTATCTGGCGGCCTTGCGTTTCGTCGCCTTCATTATGAAGCGGAGTTTTGCAGCGGATCGTGTACACTGGGGGGGTCCGACACTGAGATCGTTCCGGAAATGTGGCTCGACGAACCGGACGCGCCGTGCTATACTAAAAAGCAAAGTATGTCGACCGGGTGAAGGAAGGGACTATCATGAAAATGCCTGGACATTATGAGGCTGACGTTTTGTTTTTCTTCAGCGGCAGACCGTTGGAGCTGGAACTGTACGAAACGCTGTTCCGGCGCATGGAAGAGACATTTCCCGATGCGTCCGTCAAAGTGCAGAAAAGCCAGATCAGCTTTTACGGCAGGCATCTTTTCAGCGCGGTGTCGCTTCCGCTGCGCAGGAGAAAAAATTGGCCGGAGCATTGTATCGTGGTGACCATCGGGCTTTCCCGCCCGCTGGAGTCTCCCTGCACGGCCGTGTCCGTGGAGCCGTATCCGGGCCGCTGGACCAACCATGTGCTCGTCTCGGAAGAAGCGCAGGTCGATGCGGAGCTGCTGGAATGGCTGAAAGAGGCGTGGGTGTTCGCGGAGAGCAAGCGCTGACGGCCCGGCCTCAAGAGGCGGCGCGGTCTGTAAACATGTGGAAAGGAATCTGGAGTGTATGAATATCCGTCTGGAAGAACCAAGAGACTACCGGGAAGTAGAGGAGCTTACCCGGGAGGCTTTTTGGAACAAATACCGTCCCGGCTGCATGGAGCACTATGTGCTGCATCGCTACCGCAGCCGCCCGGAGTTTGTGAAGGAGCTGGACTATGTGGTGGAGGAAGCGGGGAGGATCGTCGCCCACATCATGTACAGTCATGCCCAGATCGGCGGAGACGATGGAAGGACCATCCCGATCCTCATTTTTGGTCCGGTCAGCGTTCTGCCGGAGGAGCAGGGCAAGGGCTATGGCAGCAGGCTCATCCGCCACACGCTGGACCTGGCGGAGAAAATGGGTTGCGGCGCCGTGGCCATCACCGGAGACCCGGGATATTATCACCGGTTCGGCTTCATCAGCGGCAGCCGGCTCGGGATCTATTATGATGGGGCACCCCGCAATGAAGAGACGCCGTTCTTTATGGTAAAAGAACTGAAAGAGGGATTCCTGCGGGATGTTTCCGGTGTTTACAGGGACCCGGCGGGATACCTTGTGGAAGAGGCCGATGTGGAGGCCTTTGACGCGGAATTTCCGCCCAAGGAGAAGAAAAGGCTGCCGGGGCAGCTGGTATGAGCAGGCGCCGCAGACGGAAACCGGCTGCGGGGAATAGAGAATGAACAAGGAGGCGGCAATATGGCCCAGTGGATCGATCTCAGCCAGTACGCGGAGGGACCGGAGCTGCATACGCTGAGCCGGGAGAGGCTTCAGGCGTATTTGGAGACTGTCAGGGAGCGCATTGCCCTGCTGGATGAACAGGAGCCGGAGGATATGGACAGCGAGGAATACGAATGCTGGGGTGACCGGCATGAGGCGCTGGAGGACCTGGCGGATGAGATCCAGGATCGTCTGGATGAATGGGGTGACCGGCCGTGACCGCGTTTCGCTATTGCAAGCTGGAGATATTTATCCCGGAAACCCACTTGTCTGTTTTACAGGAGGCGCTGCGGGAGGCGGACGCCGGGCATATCGGGCGGTATGACTGCTGCCTGTCTTACAGTCCGGTCACCGGCTGCTGGCGGCCGCTGGAGGGGACGGCGCCCTACCTGGGGACTGTCGGAGAGGTCTGCGCCGCGCCGGAGCTGAAAGTGGAGGTCACCTGTCCCACGGAACGGGTGGATGAAGTGGTGGAGGCGGTGAAGCGTGTCCATCCCTATGAGGAGCCGGTCATTCATGTGCTGCCGCTGTACCGGACGGGGCTTTCAACCACGCGCTGAAAAGACCCG
>JAETPK010000009.1 GCA_021771265.1 Oscillospiraceae bacterium | reverse complement strand
GGCGCCGGAGCAATGCTCCGGCGCCGGCTGTTGTTATATTCAATAGCGCCGCACCACGGCGGCCACCTTCCCCAGGATCTGCGCATAGGTGCCGTCAATGGGGGAATAGGCGTCATTTTCCGGCAGCAGCCAAATGTGGCCGTTTTGGCGGGAAAAGCGCTTCACCGTGGCCTCGTCCTCGATCATGGCCACCACGATCTCACCATTGTTTGCCACTTGCTGCCGGCGGACCACCACCAGGTCCCCCGGCAGGATCCCGGCATTCAGCATGGATTCTCCCCGGACCCGCAGTGCAAAATACTCCCCGCTGCGGCCGCCGGTGTCAAAGGTCAGGTACTCTTCAATGCACTCCTCCGCCAGGATGGGGCTGCCGGCCGCCACGCTGCCCACGATAGGCACTCGATCCTCCGGCGTGGGAGCCTCTGTCAAGGTGATGGCGCGCCCTTTGCCGGCTCCCTTTTCAATGACACCGGCTTCCTCCAGATGCTTCAGGTGAAAATGAACGGTGGAAGGGGACTTCAGTCCCACAGCCTCCCCGATCTCCCGCACAGAGGGGGGATAGCCCTGCTCCCGGATACAGGATGCGATATACTCGTAAATTTTCTGCTGCATTTTGGAAAGCTGTGCCATACGTGCCTCCTTGTTCTTTTACGGACAGAAGCTATTTTTCAAAATGATTGTATCACAGATTTTTACAGAATGCAAACATTTGTTCCAGTTTTCTTTTTGTTTTATTTCGCTAATTTTGCCTGCTTTTTTGGAAAAGCCCTTGAAATACCGGAGAAACTATGGTAACATAAGGGTCTGTGAAACGACTTTTCATGCCTGCTGCATGATGAATTATTGGAGGTTATCCCTATGGACGCTTTAAATATGGTAATTACGATTTTACAGTTGCTGTGCGGCCTGGCCATCATCGTGATCGTGCTGTTCCAGTCCGGCAAGAGCGCTGGCCTGTCCGGCGCCATCGGCGGCGTGGCTGATTCCTTCCTGGCCAAGAACAAGGCCAAGACCCTGGATGCCAAGCTGGCCCGCGCTACCAAGTGGGTGGGTGCTGTCTTCCTGGTGCTGACCTTCATCCTGCTGGTCCTCCAGTGAATCTTGTATCAAACCCCCGTCCAAATTGCGGACGGGGGTTTTCTTACGTTTTCGCATCGCCGGAGCGGTACAGCACGCCCGGTTGGGCTTCAATGCCGTTCAGTGCCAACAGCTCCTTTACGGTGACAAACCAATAGCCTTCCTTTTGCAGGGCGTCCACGATCTTTAGCGCGGCGTCTACCGAGGTGGGGTAAATGTCATGGAGCAGAATAATGGCGTTGGGTCTTGCCTCTTTCAGCACCGCCTGGACCACTTTTTCCGTATCCTTCAGCTCCCAATCCCTGGGGTCGATGGACCACTGGACCATCGGCACAGAGACCAGCTTCCGCTCCTGCTCATCCATTTTTCCATAAGGCGGGCGCAGCCAGTATTCCCCCGGTCCCAGCAGCGCTTCCAGGGCCTGCTGCGTCTGGCTCACCTCCTGGCAGATGGTCTTCTCCTCGCTCCCCTGGAGACGCGCATGGCTCCAGGTGTGGTTGCCCACCTGGTGTCCCTCCGCCTGCATCCGCAGAAGGAGCTCCTTGTTTTCCTCGATCCGCTCTCCCACCACAAAGAAGGTGGCACTGGCGCCCCGTTCTCTGAGACCGTCCAGCAGCCGGTCCGTGGTTCCCTTTCGGGGGCCGTCATCAAAGGTCAGGGCAATATACTTCGTCTCCGCCGGCAGCGCAGCCGATGCGTCCGCCTGGGCGGCTTCCGGTCTCTCCCGCACATTGCCGGACAGCTGCACCACTGCCAAAAGGCACAGCGCTCCCAACACGAATTCCCGCTTTCCCATACGCTCCATTCCTTCTTGTGTTTTTCCGGAATAGTTTGCGCCAGATATGAGAAAATACATCTGTCAAAAAATGACACGCCGGGGAGTATCCCGGCGTGTCATTTCATCTCTCAAAGCAGCGACCGCAGAAACGCGCTGAGAAAATTCAGCAAAATAATGGCAAAGGCCACCCAAAAAAAGGGATTTTGCAGCTTCCCCCTTCTTCTGGCGCCTGTCCGGCTCGCCGCCGGGGCAATCCTCTGGATACGCTCCACGCTTTTGTCCAGACCGGCACTGCGGCGCTGGCGCTTTTCTGCGTGCAGCTCCTGGTGGACAAAGGAATTTTGGTGATCGCGCTCATTGAGACCATCCGCCCGGACCACCGTTCCATCAGCACTGACACGGGTATCCCGGGGCGGCTGGTTAAAGGCACCGCATTTGGGGCAAAAGCCATCCTCGTCATAATCATATTGCCGGCCGCATTCGTAACACCGGACCTTTTGCATAACGCCGCCTCCCTTCCCTTTCCTTTATCATAGCAGATTCCCGAATAATTGCAACTGTCGTTCCCGATCGTCCTTCAAAAATCAAAAAGCCCTTTGTAATGTGCCTAGGTACACATTACAAAGGGCTTTTTTGAAGCACAGGAAAAATTACTTCACCAGCTCGATGATGGCCGTTTCAGCGGCGTCACCACGGCGCACGCCGGTGCGGACGATGCGGGTATAGCCGCCGTTGCGCTCCGCATAGCTGGGAGCGATCTCCTTGAACAGCTTCTTGCAAACGTCCTCGCGGGTGATGAAGCTCATGGCCTGCCGATAGGCAGCCAGGTCGCTCTTCTTGCCGAGGGTGATCATCTTCTCAGCCAGGGGCTTGATTTCCTTGGCACGGGTGACGGTGGTCTCCATCTTTCCGTTGTCCAGGAAATCCGTGACCTGCTGACGCAGCATAGCCATGCGCTGGTCAGTGGTCTTGCCAAGTTTCCGAGTTCCGGGCATTTCGGTTTCCTCCTTATCAGGATTTTGGTCAGCCGGGAGTTCCGGCGTGGAATCAGTTGTTTTCTTCGTCGGCCAGGTGGAGACCCATCATCGCCAACTTGTTAATGACTTCCTCCAGGGACTTGCGGCCCAGGTTGCGGACCTTCATCATCTCGTCCTCGGTCTTGGAGATCAAGTCCTCGACGGTGTTGATGTTGGCGCGTTTGAGGCAGTTGAAGCTCCGGACACTCAGGTCCAGCTCTTCAATGGTCAGCTCCAGCACCTTATCCCGCTGTGCCTCGGCCTTCTCCACCACGGTGGGCTTGCTGCCCACGTTCTCAGAGAGATCTGTGAAGAGGGTAAAGTGATCGCACAGGATCTTAGCGCCCAGGGACACGGCGTCCCGGGCAGAGATGGTGCCGTCGGTCCAAACTTCCAGCGTCAGCTTGTCAAAGTCGCTGGAAGCGCCCACGCGGGTGGGCTCCACCGTGTAATTCACCTTGTACACAGGCGTGTAAATGGAGTCCACGGCGATGGTGCCGATGACATTCTGCTGGGGCTTGTTCCGGTCCGCAGGCACATAGCCGCGGCCGTGGGACAGGGTGATCTCCATATTCAGAGTGGCACCATTATCCAGGGTGGCAATGTGCATATCGGGATTCAGTACCTCGACCTCACCGTCGGCCTTGATATCGCCGGCAGTGACTTCGCAGGGACCGACCGCTTCGATATAAACTGTTTTCACAGTCTCGCTGTGCAGCTTGGTCAGGAGGCCCTTCACATTTAAAACGATCTCCGTCACGTCTTCCTTCACACCGGGGACGGTGGAAAACTCATGCTGAACGCCGGCGATCTTGATGGTGGTCGGAGCGGTGCCGGGCAGAGAGGAAAGCATAATGCGGCGGAGCGCATTGCCCAGAGTGGTGCCGTAACCGCGCTCCAGAGGCTCGACCACATACTTGCCGTAAGTGGCATCGCCCGGAGTTTCGGTGCACACGATCTGGGGCTTTTCAATTTCGATCATGCAGTTACCCTCCTTCATCTTCTCATTGCGGCAATGCAGAGCACGCCGCGGAATCTTCGTACCATTCTCGAGGGTATCCTCCAATTACTTGGAGTACAACTCGACGATGAGGTGTTCCTCGATGGGAAGATCGATGTCCTCGCGGGCGGGTTCTGCGACGACCTTAGCCACGTTGTTCTTGTCCACTTCCAGCCACTTGGGGACCACGCGGGAAGCGTTGGCCTCCAGAGAGCCCTTGAACTTATCCAGGCTGCGGGAGCCTTCCTTCAGCTCGATGACATCGCCGGTCTTCACCAGGTAAGAGGGAATATTGACCTTCTTGCCGTTGACGGTGAAGTGACCGTGACGGACCAGCTGGCGGGACTCAGCGCGGCTCATGGCAAAGCCCAAGCGATAGACCACGTTATCCAGGCGGGTCTCCAGAATGGACAGCAGGTTGGTGCCGGTGACGCCGGCCTTCTGGTTGGCCATCTCATAGTAATCATGGAACTGGCTCTCCAGAACGCCATAATAGCGCTTGGCCTTCTGCTTTTCACGCAGCTGCAGGCCATATTCGCTGAGCTTCTTGTTTCTCGCATTGCCGTGCATGCCAGGAGCGTAACCACGACGCTCGATGGAGCACTTGTCCGTATAGCAGCGGTCGCCCTTCAGGAAGAGCTTCTGGCCCTCTCTGCGGCAAAGGCGGCAGACTGCGCCGGTATATCTTGCCATATTGCTTGTTACCTCCTCTTTCGATTAGACGCGACGACGCTTGGGGGGACGGCAGCCGTTGTGAGGGATGGGAGTGACGTCCTTGATCATGGTCACTTCCAGGCCCACGGCCTGCAGTGCGCGGATTGCAGCCTCACGGCCCTGGCCAGGGCCCTTGACGAAGACCTCAACGGTCTTCAGGCCGTGCTCCATCGCGGCGCGGGCAGCCGTCTCGGCGGCGGTCTGAGCGGCGAAGGGAGTGGACTTCTTGCTGCCCCGGAAGCCGAGGCCGCCGGAAGAAGCCCAAGACAGGGCGTTGCCCTGGGTGTCGGTGACAGTCACCATGGTGTTGTTGAAAGAAGAACGGATATGGACCTGGCCACGCTCAATGTTCTTCTTTTCGCGGCGGCGGCGGATAACTTTCTTGCCGGTTGCTTTTGCAGTTGCCATTTTCGTTCTCCCTCCTTACTTCTTCTTGTTGGCAATGGTCTTCTTGGGACCCTTGCGGGTTCTTGCGTTGGTCTTGCTGCGCTGGCCGCGGACGGGCAGGCCCTTGCGGTGACGGATGCCGCGATAGCAGCCGATCTCACTCAGGCGCTTGATGTCCAGGGCGGTCTGGCGGCGCAGGTCGCCTTCGACGGTATAAGCGTCGATGGCGTCACGGAGCTGCTGCTCCTCAGCATCGGTCAGGTCCTTGACGCGGGTGTCGGGGTTGATGCCCGTCTGCGCCAGAATGTCCTTGGCGCTCTTTCTGCCAATGCCGTAGATATAGGTGAGGCCGATCTCAATGCGCTTATCCTTCGGCAGGTCAATACCGGCAATACGTGCCATACTCTTAAAGCACCTCCAATTAAATGTTAGCCCTGTCTCTGCTTATGCTTGGGGTTCTCGCAAATGACCATGACACGGCCTTTGCGGCGAATGACCTTGCATTTTTCGCACATGGGCTTCACGGACGGTCTTACTTTCATAGTTCTAAACCATTCCTTTCAGCGGTTTCAAGTCATTTCTTTCGCCGGACACAGCTTACTTGCTGCGCCAGGTGATCCGGCCGCGGGTCAGATCGTACGGGGACATTTCCACCGTGACCTTGTCGCCGGGCAGAATCCTGATGAAATTCATTCTGAGTTTTCCGGAAATATGTGCCAAAATCGTGTGTCCATTTCCAATGTCTACCTGGAACGTCGTGTTAGGCAGGGATTCCACCACTACGCCTTCCACTTCAATCATGTCGGATTTTGCCAAACGTTATCCCTCCTGGTCCGGATGAACCTCCTCGCGATAAGACGCGAGGGTCCTGCGAAGTTCACTGTTGGTGATTTTTTCTTCGCTTTTGATCTTGGCGGAAAGACGGGTATCATCCTCCGCCACAAACAGCACATGTCTGCGCTTTTTGCGCTTGGGCGATTCCACTTTCCTGCTTTTTCCGTTTGCCAGCAGAAGGTACTCCCCCTCCACCGAAAGGACAACGAAGAGTTTTCCCTTATCTCTGCCGGCATCGGATCGAACGATATTTGATTTTGCAATTTCCATACGCTTCTTCTTACCCATCAGATAACGGGAGCCGTCAAGATCTCAGGCTCGCCATCGGTAATCAGGATCGTATTCTCATAGTGAGCCGCCCACTTGCCGTCCAACGTCTTGACGGTCCAGCCGTCGGAGAGCTGCTGGATGGCGGCGCTGCCGGCGTTCACCATGGGTTCGATTGCAAGGGTCATGCCGCGGAGCAGCCGGGGTCCCCGGCCGGGGTGGCCGTAGTTGGGGATCTCCGGAGACTCATGCATCGCCTGGCCCACGCCGTGACCGACGTATTCCCGGACGATGGAGTACCCGTGGCTTTCCACATACTGTTGAATGGCTGCGGAGATATCCAGCAGCCGGTGGCCCTCCTTCGCGTAGCGGATGCCCTCAAAAAAACTCTGCCTGGTCACATTGATCAGGTCCTGGGCTTCCGGAGAGATGCTCCCACAGGGGAAAGTGGCCGCGCAGTCTCCGTGAAATCCTCCGATATAGGCTCCCACATCCACGCTGACGATGTCGCCCTCCTGCAGCACCCGTTTGCCCGGGATGCCGTGGATGATCTCATCATTGACGCTGATGCAGGCGCTGGCCGGATAGCCGTTATAATGGAGGAAAGACGGGACCGCGCCCTGCTTGCGGATAAAGTGCTCCACCGCACGGTCGATCTCCTGGGTTGTTACGCCGGGCCTTACCATTTCCCCTGCTAACGCACGGGCAGCCGCGGTAATTTTTCCAGCACGGCGCATCAGTTCGATCTCATGGGGCGATTTGAGTGTGATCATACGCTCATCTCCCCAGTGCGTGGAGAATGGCCTGGGAGGTGGCAGCCACGGTGGGCTGGTTCTCCACAGACTTCAGGAGACCGCGCTTGGCGTAGAAGTCCTTCAGGGGCTCCGTCTCCTTATGATAGACCTCAAGGCGGTGCTTCACCGTCTCGGGTTCATCATCATGACGCTGGACCAGCTTGCCGCCGCATTTGTCGCAGACGCCGGGAGTCTTGGGCGGCACAGCCACCAGATGGTAGCTGGTACCGCAGTGCTCACAGACCCGACGGCCGGTCATGCGCTCCATAATGGTCTCATCGGAGATCTCAATGGAGATGACGTCGTCAAACACGATCCCAGCCTTCTCCAGGGCTTCCGCCTGGGCGATGGTGCGGGGCACGCCGTCCAGAATATAGCCCTCGGCACAGTCCGCTTCCGCCACACGGTCGTGGATGATGTCGATGATGATCTCATCGGGCACCAGCTTGCCAGCCTTCATGTAAGCTTCCGCCTGCATGCCGACGGGCGTGCCGTTCTTGATGGCGGCGCGGAGGATGTTGCCGGTAGAGATGGTGGGAATGTTCAGCTCTTTGCACAGGATGTCCGCCTGTGTTCCTTTGCCGGCGCCAGGGGCGCCCAGCAGAATCAGTTTCATGAGGATCCCTTTCTTATTCCAGGAAACCCTTGTACTGACGCATCAGCATCTGGGATTCCAGAGCCTTTACAGTCTCCAGAGCCACGCCGACCACGATGATGACGGACGTACCGCCGATAGCCAAAGAGGAGTTACCGACGATCTTGCCCAGGATCAGGGGGCAGATGGCCACGATGCCCAGATAGATGGCGCCGAACAGGGTGATCTTGTTGAGCACCTTCTTGATGAAGTCGACCGTGGGCTTGCCAGGCCGGAAGCCGGGGATAAAGCCGCCCTGCTTCTTCAGGTTGTTGGCAATCTCAACGGGGTTGAACTGAATGCTGGAATAGAAATAGCTGAAGCCAATGATCATAATGAAGTACACCACCATGTAGATGACGGACTTGGTATCAATGGCCTGATAAATGCTGTACGCGATGGGGCTTCCCTCCTTGGTGGGGATGCCGATAAAGGTCCAGATAGTGATGGGCAGAGAGGCGATGCTCTGGGCGAAGATGACAGGCAGAACGCCGGACATGTTCACCTTCATGGGCAGGTTTGTGCTCTGACCGCCATACATCTTGCGGCCCACCTGGCGCTTGGCATACTGGACGGGGATGCGGCGCTCAGCATCATTGATGAAGACGATGAACACCACCATAGCCAGCATGGCCACCACCAGCAGGACCACCCACAGCCAGTTGATGGGCTTCTGCATGCCGAAGGAGATGCCCTGGGAGACCATGACGGGGACCCGGGACAAAATACCAGCAAACAGGATGATGGAAATGCCGTTGCCGACACCGAACTCCGTGACCTGCTCGCCCATCCACATAACGAAGGAAGAGCCGGCGATGAAGGTCACGATGATGACCAGCGCGGGCCAGACGCCGTCAGCACCGGGCTCCAGCAGGTGGTAGTTCTTCATCATCATATAGTAGCCGATGGACTGCAACACCGCGATACCCACAGTGGTGTAGCGGGTGATGGCCTGGATCTTCTTCCGGCCCTCCTCGCCGCCGTCCCGGGCCAGCCGCTCCAGAGCGGGAATGGCGACCGTCAGCAGCTGGATGATGATGGAGCTGTTGATATAAGGCTGAATGCTCAGGGCGAACACCGTGGCGTTGGCGAAGGCACCGCCGCTCATCACGTTGTACAGGCCCAGAATGGTGGCGCCCATGATATCCAACTGGGCCTTCAGGGCGTCAGTATTGACATAGGGAACCGTAATGGCGTTGCCGATCCGGAAGATCAGCAGAATAAGGAGTGTAAAGATGATCTTTTTCCGCAGCTCGGGGATGCCCCACGCCTTGCGAATCGTCTGGATCACGTTACATCACCTCTGCCTTTCCGCCAGCTGCCTCGATAGCCTCCTTGGCAGAAGCGGAGAAAGCAGAAGCCTTGACGGTGACCTTCTTGGACAGCTTGCCGTTGCCCAGAACCTTGTAGCCGTACTCGCACTTGGAGAGGATGCCCTTGGCCAGCAGAGCCTCAGCGGTAACGGTCTCGCCGTCCTCAAAGGCGTTCAGGGCGTTCAGGTTGATGATCTCCAGGGGCTTTGCGAAAATGTTGTTGAAGCCGCGCTTGGGGATACGGCGGGCCAAAGGCATCTGGCCGCCTTCGAAGCCAACGCGGATCTTGCCGCCGGAACGGGCCTTCTGACCCTTGTGGCCGCGGCCGCCGGTCTTGCCGTTGCCGGAGCCGGCACCGCGACCCTTACGGTAGGCCTCGCGGACAGAGCCCTCGGCGGGAGACAGTTCGCTCAGTTTCATAATTCCGTGCCTCCTTACTTCACTTCAGTGACCTGCAGCAGATAGCCGATCTTGGCGATCTTGCCGCGGGTCTGATCGTTGTCGGGCTGCACGGTGATATCACCGATTTTGCGCAGGCCCAGGGAATGAGCAGTGGCGACCTGCTTTTCCAGGCGGCCATTCAGGCTCTTGACGAGCTTAATATTTAAGTTTGCCATGTTCAGCGCCTCCTTAACCCACGATCTCTTCGACGCTCTTACCGCGGATGCGGGCGACTTCCTCGGGACCACGCATGCTCTTGAGGCCCTGGAAAGCGGCGGCGACAACGTTGTTGGGGTTGTTGGAACGCAGGCACTTGGAACGAATATCCTTGATGCCTGCGGCCTCGACGACGGCACGGACGGCACCGCCGGCGATAACACCGGTACCGGGGGCAGCGGGCTTCATCAGCACGCGGCCGGCGCCGGCCACACCGATGGTCTCGTGGGGAATGGTGGTGCCGGACAGGGTCACGGTGATCATGTTCTTCTTGGCGGCTTCGATGCCCTTGCGGATAGCCTCGGGGACCTCGGCGGCCTTGCCCAGGCCATAGCCGACCTTGCCCTTACCGTCGCCAACAACGACCAGGGCAGAGAATTTCATCACGCGGCCGCCCTTGACGGTCTTGGAAACACGGTTCAAGGACACAACTTTCTCGATATACTCGCTCTGTTCTCTTTCAAATCTAGGCATTTTGTTGTTCCTCCCTCCGATTAAAACTTCAGGCCGCCCTCACGGGCACCCTCGGCCAGAGCCTGCACGCGGCCATGATACAGGTAACCGCCGCGGTCAAAGACCACGTTCTCGATACCCTTGGCCAGAGCGCGCTCAGCGACCAGCTTGCCAACAGCGGTGGCAGCGGCAACATTTCCGCCGTAACCTTCGATGGCCTTATCCAGAGAGGAAGCGGAAGCCAGGGTCACGCCGTTGACATCATCGATGACCTGGGCGTAGATATTGGCTTCGCTGCGGAACACATTCAGACGCGGCATCTCGGGGGTGCCGGAGATCTTGGCGCGGACGCGCTTATGGCGCTTGAGGCGCTGCGCATTGGTATTCGGTCTCTTAATCATATCGGCACACCTCCTTACTTCTTAGCGCCGGTCTTGCCGACCTTGCGACGGATCACTTCATCGGCATACTTGATGCCCTTGCCCTTATAAGGCTCGGGAGGACGCTTCTCGCGGACCTCGGCAGCGAACTGGCCGACAGCCTGCTTGTCACATCCGTTGATAACGATTTTATTGGGAGCGGGGACATCAATGGTGATGCCCTCGATCTCAGGAACGATCACCTGGTGAGAGAAGCCCAGGTTCATGACCAGGTTCTTGCCCTCCTTGCTCACACGGTAACCAACGCCGTTGACTTCCAGCTCCTTCTTGAAGCCATCGGTCACGCCGATGACCATGTTGTGGAGCAAAGTGCGGGTCAGGCCGTGCAGGCTGCGGTGCAGCTTGTCATCGGAAGGACGCTCAACGGTGATCGTGCTGCCTTCCTGCTTAATGATCATCTCGGGGCGCAGCGTGCGCTTCAGCTCGCCCTTGGGTCCCTTTACGGTAACCACATTACCATCGGCGATGGAAACAGTCACGCCGGCGGGAACGGTAATGGGCATTCTGCCAATTCTAGACATTGTTCGTTTGCCCTCCTTACCAGACGAATGCCAGGACCTCACCGCCGACATGCAGCTCGCGAGCCTTCTTGTCGGTCATGACGCCCCTGGACGTAGAGATGATTGCGATACCCAGGCCACGCAGCACGCGGGGCAGCTCATCAGCACCCACATAAACGCGCAGGCCGGGCTTGGAAACGCGGCGCAGGCCGGTGATGACCTTTTCCTTGCCCGCGTTGTACTTCAGCGTGATGTGAATGACACCCTGGGTGCCATCGTCCACGATCTGAAAGTTCTTGATATAGCCCTCATCCAACAGGATCTGAGCGATGCTCTTCTTCATGTTGGAGGCGGGAACATCAACGGTGTCGTGCTTTGCACTGTTGGCGTTGCGGATGCGGGTCAGCATATCCGCAACAGGATCGGTGATATGCATGGTAAATCCTCCTATTTTTAGAGTTGCGGTCTTTCGGCCGCTCCGGCAGCGAGGTATCATGGCCAATGGAGCAGTCTGCTCGCGCATGGTGCCCAATTGGTCATGACCTTTCGCCATCCGTATATCACCAGGCCCCCATATCACAGGCCCTGGTTACAAAAAGGGATCGTGCCAGTCCTGATCTTCCGGGAAATCAAATCCAAACATGGCGCAGCGGGCACATTTTCGAAAAAATGTCCCATTTATCTAGCGTACCAGAAGAACGGAAGTTCGTCAAGGTTTTTCGCTGCGCCAATTCAGTTTTTTTCTCAGAAAGAGGCCTTGCGCACGCCGGGGATCTCGCCCTTATAGGCCAGCTCCCGGAAGCAGATACGGCACACGCCATAGTCACGCAGGTAAGCGTGGGGGCGGCCGCAGAGCTTGCAGCGGTTGTACTTCCGAGTGGAGTACTTGGCGGGACCCTGCTGCTTCAGGATCATAGATTTCTTAGCCATTCTTCTCTTCCTCCTTAGCGGGCGAAGGGAGCGCCGACCTGCTGCAGCAGGGCACGGGCCTCTTCATCGGTGTGCGCGGTGGTGCAGATGACCACATCCATGCCGCGGATCTTGTCGATCTTGTCATACTCGATTTCGGGGAAGATCAGCTGCTCTCTGATGCCCAGAGCATAGTTGCCACGGCCGTCAAAGGAGTTGGGGTTGATGCCCTGGAAGTCACGGACACGGGGCAGAGCCACATTGAACAGGCGGTCCAGGAACTCCCACATTTTTTCACCCCGCAGGGTGACCTTGGCGCCGATGGGCATATCCTCGCGCAGCTTGAAGTTGGCGATGGACTTGCGGGCCCGGGTGATGACGGGCTTCTGGCCGGTGATCTTGCTGAGGTCGCCCACAACGTTTTCCAGCACTTTCGCGTTTTCACGAGCCTCGCCGCAGCCCACGTTCACCACGACTTTGTCGATCTTGGGGATCTGCATGACGCTCTTGTAGCCGAACTGCTTCATCAGAGCGGGAGCGACTTCGGCGGTGTACTTTTCTTTCAGTCTAGCCATTTGTTCTCGCTCCTTTCTTACAGCTCAGCGCCGCAGTGCTTGCACACGCGGGTCTTCTTGTCGCCCTCGATCTTATGGGCGATACGGGTACCCTTGCCGCACTTGGGGCAAACCACCTGCACCTTGCAGGAGGCGATGGCAGCCTCGCGCTTGACGATGCCGCCCTCCTCGCCCTGACGGCGGGGCTTGACGTGGCAGGTCACCATGTTGATGCCCTCCACAACGACCTTCAGGGAGCCGGGAACGGTGCCCAGCACCTTGCCCTGCTTACCCTTGTCCTTACCGGACAGGACGACAACGGTATCGCCCTTCTTGATATTCATAGCCATTTCGCTGCCCTCCTCAAATCACTTCGGGGGCGAGGGACAGGATCTTCATGTAATCCTTGTCGCGCAGCTCACGAGCCACAGGCCCAAAGATACGGGTACCTCTGGGGTTCTTGTCGTCCTTGATCAGGACGGCGGCGTTGTCATCGAAGCGGACATAGGTGCCGTCGGCACGACGGACGCCCTTGGCGCTGCGGACGATGACGGCCTTGACGACCTCACCCTTCTTCACGGTGCCACCGGGAGTGGACTTGCGGACAGAGGCCACGATCACATCACCGATGTTGCCGAACTTACGCTTGGAACCGCCCAAAACGCGGATGCACTTGATCTCTTTGGCGCCGGTATTATCGGCAACCTTCAGATAGCTTTCCTGCTGAATCATAACTCGGCACCTCCTTACTTCGCTTTTTCAATGATCTCGACCACGCGCCAACGCTTATCCTTGGACAGGGGGCGGGTCTCCATCACCTTGACCTTATCGCCGATACCGCAGGCGTTCTGCTCGTCATGAGCCTTCAGCTTGTAGGTGCGGCCGACGATCTTCTTATACAGGGGATGGGCGACGCGGTCCTCGATGGCAACGACCACGGTCTTATCCATCTTGTCAGAAACGACCTTACCGACCCGGGTCTTGCGGGAGGAAGTTCTCATCTCTTCGTTCATCTTCGCTTACCTCCTTCTCACTGCTTATCAGAAGCGGAGAGTTCCGCCAGCACGGTCTTGATGCGGGCAATGTCGTGCTTGGTCTCCCGGATCTTCAGGGGATTGTCCAGCTGATTGGTAGCATGCTGCATACGCAGATAGAACAGGTCCTTCTTCAGGCCCGCCAGCTTCTCATTCAGCTGCTCAGGGGTCATCTTACGGATTTCACTTGCCTTCATCTTTACTCACCTGCTTCCTCGGTGCGGGCGATGATCTTCGTCTTGATGGGCAGCTTGTGGCTGGCCAGACGAAGCGCCTCGCGGGCAACTTCTTCGGATACGCCGGCGATCTCGAACATGACACGGCCGGGCTTCACAACGGCGACCCAGTACTCGGGGCTGCCTTTACCGGAACCCATACGGGAGTCGGCGGCTCTCATGGTAACGGACTTATCGGGGAAGATCTTGATCCAGACCTGGCCGCCGCGCTTGGTGTAGCGGGTCATGGCGATACGAGCGGCTTCGATCTGGTTGCTCTTGATCCAGCCGGGCTCTTCAGCCACCAGGCCCCACTCGCCATAGGCGACGGTGTTGCCGCGGGTGGCCTTGCCGGTCATACGGCCGCGCTGCATGCGGCGATATTTCACTCTCTTCGGCAGAAGCATTACTGCGCTCCTCCTTCCTTAGCAGGGGCTGCGGGGGCAGCCGGACGGGTGTTGTTGCGGTTGAAGCCGCCCTGGGGACGACCCTGACCGCCGCGGTTGAAGCCGCCCTGACGGTCACGGTTGAAACCGCCCTGGCCGCCGCGGTTGAAGCCGCCCTGACGGCGGTCGCCATCGCGGCGGGGACGACGCTCACGACGCTCCTGATAGGGCTTGGAGGTGTCCATGGTGCGGGGGGTGGTGCGCAGGGTCTGAGAAAGGACCTCGCCCTTGTAGATCCACACCTTCACGCCGATACGGCCAAAGGTGGTGGCAGCCTCCGCGAAGCCATACTCGATGTCGGCACGGATGGTCTGCAGGGGGATGGTGCCCTCGTGATAATGCTCAACACCGGCGATCTCGCGGCCGCCCAAACGGCCGGAGCAGCAGGTCTTGATGCCCTTGGCGCCGGCGCGCATGGCGCGGGCCATGGCGTTCTTCATGGCGCGGCGGTGAGAGATGCGCTTTTCCAGCTGCTGAGCGATGTTCTCAGCCACCAGCTGCGCGTTCATGTCGGGGTTTTTCACCTCAACGATGTTCAGCTTCACCTTCTTGCCGATCATCTTCTCCACGGCCAGACGATACTGCTCGATCTGCTCGCCGCCCTTGCCGATGACCACACCGGGACGGGCGCAGTGGAGATAGATGGTGACGGTATCGGCGCTGCGCTCGATCTCGATCTTAGGCACGCCGGCACCGTACAGGGTCTTCTTCAGATACTTGCGGATCTTTTGATCCTCGACGATCAGATCGCCGACTTTCTCATCACTGGCATACCAACGGGAATCCCAGTCTTTGATGACGCCCACGCGCAGGCCGTGGGGATTAACTTTCTGTCCCATAAACTGTTCTCCTCCCTCTTATGCCTTTTCCGTCACAGCCAGGGTGACGTGAGAAGTGCGCTTGTTGATACGATAGGCGCGGCCCTGAGCCCGGGGCATCATCCGCTTCAGGATGGGGCCGGGGGTGGCGAACACCTCGGACACCACCAGCTTGGCGGGGTCCATGCCGAAGTTGTTCTCAGCATTGGCGACGGCGCTCTTGAGGAGCTTCATCAAAGGCTCAGAGGCAGCCTTAGGCGTCTGCATCAGGATCGCCATGGCGGTGCCGGCGTCCTTGCCGCGGATCAGATCGCAGACAATCTGGACCTTGCGGGGAGAAATGCGGACATAGCGCAGATACGCTTTCGCAACTTTCTTTTCCATGTTCTGCATCCTCCTTTACTTAGTTGTCTTTCCGGTGGCCGCGGAAGGTGCGGGTGGGAGCGAACTCACCCAGCTTGTGGCCGACCATATCCTCCTGGATATAGACGGGCACGTGCTTGCGGCCATCGTGAACGGCGATGGTGTGGCCAACGAAGGCGGGGAAGATGGTGGAGCTGCGGCTCCAGGTCTTCAGGACCTTCTTCTCATTCTTGGCGTTCATTTCTTCGACCCGCTTCAGAAGCTCAGGGGCAACATACGGGCCTTTTTTAATGGATCTGCTCATATTAACTTGCCTCCCTTACTTCTCGTTGCGACGCTTCACGATGAACTTGTTGGTGGGGTTCTTGCCCTTGCGGGTCTTGTAACCCATAGCAGGCTTGCCCCAAGGAGTCACAGGGCCGGGACGGCCGACAGGGGCGCGGCCCTCGCCGCCGCCGTGGGGGTGGTCATTGGGGTTCATGACGGAGCCGCGGACGGTGGGACGCCAACCCATGTGACGCTTACGGCCGGCCTTGCCGATGTTGATGTTCTCGTGCTCGATGTTGCCCACCTGACCGATGGTGGCATAGCAGTTGGTGCGCACGATGCGGACCTCGCCGGAGGGCATACGAATCTGAGCGTCCATGCCTTCCTTTGCCATCAGCTGCGCGGAGGTGCCGGCGGCACGAACCAGCTGGGCACCGTTGCCGGGATGCAGCTCGATGTTGTGGATCACGGTACCAACGGGAATGTTGGCCAGGGGCAGCGCATTGCCGGGCAGGATGTCGGCGTCGGGACCGGTCATGATCTTGTGACCGGCCTTCAGGCCGACGGGAGCCAGAATGTAGCGCTTTTCGCCGTCCTCATACTCGATGAGGGCGATGTTGGCGCTGCGGTTGGGGTCATACTCCAGGCGCAGCACGGTGGCAGAGCCGATCTTGTCGCGCTTGAAGTCGATAACACGGTACTTGCGCTTATTGCCGCCGCCGCGATGGCGGACGGTGATGCGGCCATAGCTGTTGCGGCCGGAGCTCTTCTTCAGAGGCTCGAGCAGGCTGCGCTCGGGCTTGGCCTTCTTGTCGATGCCGTCGAAACCGGAGACCGTCATCTGACGTCTGGAGGGAGTCGTCGGCTTAAAAGTTTTGATAGACATATCGCTTTACTCTCCTTCCGTTATCAGACCATGCCTTCGAAGAATTCGATGGTCTTGGAGTCAGCAGCCAGCTGGACATAGGCCTTCTTCCAGGTCTTGGTCATGCCGGGCCGGCCAGCGCCCATGCGCTTTTCCTTGCCGGGCACCGTCACAGTGTTGACAGAAGCGACCTTCACGCCGAAGATCTCCTCAACGGCCTTCTTGATTTCGATCTTACCGGCATCCTTGGCAACCTCGAAGACATACTTCTTGTCGGCGGTGGCGGCCATAGCGCGCTCGGTGATGATGGGACGGATAATGATGTCGTATGTGGTAGCCATTATGCGTACACCTCCTCGATTTTTGCGAGGGCGGTCTGATCCACGACCAGGTACTGAGCGTTGATGATGTCATAGACGTTCAGGTTGGTGGCGGGGGTAGTCAGCACGCCGGGGATGTTGCGGGCGCTCTTGACCACGGTCTCATCCACAGCGGGAGTGACCACAACGGCCTTGCCCTCCACCTGGACAGCGGTCAGGAACTTACGGAAGTCAGCGGTCTTGATGGCGTCCATCTTGATGGCGTCGATCACGACCAGCTTGCCCTCGGCCGCCTTGGCGGACAGGACGGACTTCAGAGCCAGGCGCTTGACCTTCTTGTTCAGCACATAGCTGTAATCACGGGGCTTGGGTGCGAACACGATGCCGCCGTGGGTCCACTGGGGAGCGCGGGTGGAACCCTGACGGGCGTGACCGGTGCCCTTCTGGCGCCAGGGCTTTCTGCCGCCGCCGGAAACTTCGGCGCGGGTCAGGGCGCTCTGAGTGCCCTGTCTGCAATTGGCGAGGTGGTTCTTGACGACCTCGTGGACGACGACTTCGTTGGGCTCGATGCCAAAGACGGCGTCGCTCAGTTCCACAGTGCCGACTTCTGCGCCGGCCATGTTCAAAACTTTCATGGTAGACATTACTGAAACACCCCTTTCTTAGCGGTTTCTGGCAGAGGCCTTCTGCGGGTTGCGGCCGGAAGCCTTCTGCGGGTTCTTGCTGATGTCGGCACCAGCCTGCTTGACCTTGTGGACCTTCACAGTGCTCTTGATGGTGACCAGACCGCCCTTGGGGCCGGGAACGGCGCCGCAGACGACCAGCATGTTCAGCTCGGGATCCACCTTCACAACGGACAGGTTCTGGACAGTGACCTGGTCAACGCCCATGTGACCGGCACCGTCGCGGCCCTTGAAGATACGGGCGGGATCGGTACCGGCAGCCAAAGCGCCCTGATGACGGTGGACGGGGCCGCCGCCGTGCGTCATTCTCTTGATGGCCGCGCCATGACGCTTGACAACGCCCTGATAGCCGTGGCCCTTGCTGATGCCGGTGATATCGACGAAGTCGCCGACCTCGAACGTGTCAGCCTTGACAATGTCGCCCACGTTCAGCGCGGCGGCATTTTCCAGGTTGAATTCGCGCAGGTGCTTCTTGGGAGACACGCCAGCCTTGTTCAGGTGGCCCATCTCGGGCTTGGACAGCTTGCGCTCCGCAACGTCCTCAAAGCCCAGCTGGACAGCCTCGTAGCCTTCCTTTTCGGAAGTCTTCTTCTGAGTGACCACGCAGGGGCCCGCCTCGATGACAGTGACGGGGATCACATGGCCGTTCTCGTCAAAAATCTGAGACATGCCCACTTTTTTGCCGATGATTGCTTTCATGTATGTTCCTCCTTAAAGGTTATTGGTCGGCTTAGATACACACGTTTGGGTCTCCGTGGCATTGCTCTGCCGACATGACCCGTCCGCTTCGCAAGACAGCGGACATGGACAGCAAACTTTTTAAATGAGATGTGTGCGGGGGATCACAGCTTGATCTCGATCTCCACACCAGCGGGCAGCTCCAGGGCCATCAGAGCCTCGACGGTCTTGGGAGTGGACTTGGTGATGTCGATGAGACGCTTGTGGGTGCGGCGCTCAAACTGCTCGCGGCTGTCCTTATACTTGTGGACGGCCCGCAGGATGGTGACGACTTCCTTCTTGGTGGGCAGAGGGATGGGGCCGGACACCTCAGCGCCGGTGCGCTTGGCGGTCTCGACGATCTTCTCAGCGCTCTGGTCGATCACCTGGTGGTCATAGGCCTTCAGCCGGATGCGGATCATTTCTTTCTGTGCCATGGTTGTTTTCCTCCTGAATTCGTACGTAAGTTTTGTCGCGGAGTCTCGACGACCTACGGCGAGAGATTTTTCTATACGCTTATCCGTGCGTATCATTCCCGCTCATGAAAAATACCGGCGTCAGGTCTCCCTTCCGGCCGGTACCATGATCATGGCGTGGCGATCTACGCAACGTACAGATCCTTCTCAGCCGCCCGATTATCGGACATACTCCCCGGAAGTTACCTCCTCTCGGAGCAATCTCCCGGTTCATCGCAGTACCATGGGCAAGGCACACCCTGCCGCACAGCCTCTTTATAATAAAAGAAAATCCTCTTGATGTCAAGAGGATCTTCTCTGTTTTTCATGAAATTTTGAAGATTTTTTTGGCATTCCAAGCACATGCTTCCACCTGCGGCGGACATCGCCGTATTTGTGGCAAAATCGACCATTTTTATTCCATTTTAGAAATAAGCTATAAACTTCAGGCTTTTTTGCAAAAATCACGAGGGAAGACTTTCGTCCTCCCCCGCAGTTTTCTCAATAAGCCACGCCCCAGTAGATATCCGTGGTGCACTTCTTGCCGCACACGGGGCACACGCCCTCGGTGCCGGACTGGGCCAGGGGCATGCAGCGGGAGCTGACGCCGGCCCGCTCCTTCATGGCCAGCTCGCACTCCAGGCTGCCGCACCACTTGGACCGCAGGAAGCCGCCTTTGCCCTCGGCGATGGCCTTGGCCTCCTCGGGGGTCTTGATATCAAAGGTGTTCTCCTCCCGGTTCTTGAGGGCCATGGCGTACATATTGTCATGGACAGCGTCCAGCAGCTCCCGGACCTTCTCCTCCAGCTGGACAAGGGGTACAAACACCTTCTCACCGGTATCACGGCGGGCGATGACGCACTGTTCCTTCTCCATGTCCTTGGGGCCGATCTCCACCCGCAGAGGCACGCCCTTCATCTCATACTCGGCGAATTTCCAGCCGGGAGAGTTGTCGGAATCGTCCATCTTTGTCCGGATACCGGCGAGGCGCAGGCGGTCCCGCAGAGCGGCGGCGGCGTCCAGTACGCCGGGCTTGTGCTGGGCCACGGGGATGACCACCGCCTGGATGGGAGCGACCCGGGGCGGCAGCACCAGACCGTTGTCATCGCCGTGGGTCATGATGATGCCGCCGATCATACGGGTGGACACACCCCAGGAGGTCTGGTGGGGATGGTGGAGCTGATTGTCCTTGCCGCTAAAGGTGATGTCAAAGGCTTTGGCAAAGCCGTCGCCGAAATAATGGCTGGTGCCGGCCTGGAGAGCCTTGTGGTCATGCATCATGCACTCCACGGTGTAGGTCTCCTCGGCGCCGTTGAACTTCTCCTTTTCGGTCTTGCGGCCGCGGATGACAGGCATGGCCAGGTAGTTTTCCATAAAATCAGCGTAGATGTTCAGCATCCGCATGGTCTCTTCCCGGGCTTCCTCCTCGGTGGCGTGCATGGTATGGCCCTCCTGCCACAGGAATTCCCGGTGGCGCAGGAAGGGGCGGGAGGTCTTCTCCCACCGCAGGACGGAGCACCACTGATTATACTTTTTAGGCAGGTCCCGCCAGGAGTGGATGATGTTGGCGTAATGCTCGCAGAACAGCGTCTCGGAGGTAGGGCGGATGGCCAGTCGATCCTCCAGTTTCTCGCTGCCGCCCATGGTCACCCAGGCGCACTCGGGGGCAAAGCCCTCCACGTGGTCTTTTTCCTTCTGGAGCAGGGACTCAGGGATCAGAACGGGCAGATACACGTTCTCATGGCCGGTCTCCTTGAAGCGCCGGTCCAGCTCCTGCTGGATATTCTCCCAAATGGCGTAACCATAGGGGCGGTAAATGAACATGCCCTTAACGGAGGTGTAGTCGATGAGCTCCGCCTTTTTACAGACGTCGGTATACCACTGGGCAAAATCCGCATCCCGGGCGGTAATGGCGTCTACCTGTCTTTTATCCTGTGCCATAGTCTCAAATCCTTTGCATCTATAATTATATAATGTATCGCTTCCTGTGGTTTTCACTGAATCCTTATTGTATCCATTCCGGGAAGAATTGTCAACTGTTGGTCTTGGAGTTGCCCCGGCGGGTCTTTTCCGCGGAAGCGCTCCGCGGCTTGACATTCCCTCGCTATTCCGGTATACTATATGTAATTTCATATAAAAGAACCGTCGATGCGGGAAGCATAGAAGGGCTTTTAAGTATTTTTACTGTGAGGTAAGCGATATGACGAAAGCCGCTTCTATTTTTTTGCGTGCGGAAATCACTCCCCAGGATGTGGAATTGCTCATTCAATGGATGCGTGACCCCCAGGTCACCCGGTATCTTCACGAGGAAACAGACATCGTACAGTCCCTGCGGCGGCTCCTTGTATCGGTGTCGGCGCCCATGTTGACATTTCAGTTCAACCGGTGGGGCCGCTTTTTTATGGTCTGCTGCCAGGATGACAACTCCGCCATAGGGTTTGTGAAGCTGAAGCCCCTCTCTTTCCTCCCCGGCGCTTATGAGATCGTATACGTGATTGGAGAAGCGTCTCTATGGGGCAACGGTTACGGAAAAGCCGCCATCCGTTCTGCTCTGTCCACCGCGTTTTTCGACTGGCGGGCCAAGCAAGTGATTGCCCGGGTCTACTCCGGCAATGTCCGCTCTCTCCGGTCCGTCCGCTCCTGCGGCTTCAGCTGCGAATATCAGGACGAACGCTTGTCCCGCTACTGCATCACCATGACGGAATATTTGAAACTTTTGCAGGCATAACGCGTTGTCCCGGATCTGGAATTTTAAACCGCACCTGGCATCATAAAGCTGAACACATAAAAAGACACGGAACGCTGTGCGTTCCGTGTCTTTTTATTACTTCGCGTATTCAACGACCTTGGTCTCCCGAATCAGGTGGACCTTGATCTGGCCGGGATACTCCATCTCTTCCTCGATCTTCTTGGCCAAGTCCCGGGCCAGGATGACCATCTGGTCCTCGCTGACCTGCTCGGGCTTTACCATGACGCGGACCTCGCGGCCGGCCTGGATGGCATAGGCCTTCTCCACGCCGGGATGGCTGCCGGTAATGGTCTCCAGCTGCTCCAGACGCTTAATGTAGTTCTCCAGGTTTTCGCGGCGGGCGCCGGGCCGGGCCGCGGAAATGGCATCCGCCGCCTGAACGAGGCAGGCAACGAGTGTGCGGGGCTCCACATCGTTATGGTGCGCCTCGATGGCGTGGATGATATCCTCCCGTTCCTTGTACTTCCGGGCGAATTCCACACCCAGGGCCACATGGGTGCCCTCCATCTCATGGTCGACGGACTTGCCCAAATCATGGAGCAGGCCGGCCCGCTTGGCGGCCTGCACGTCAGCGCCCAGCTCCGCCGCCATCATGCCGGCGATATGGCTGACCTCAATGGAGTGCTGCAAAACGTTTTGGCCGTAACTGGTGCGGTAATGCAAGCGGCCCAGCATCTTCACAAGCTCGGGGTGCAGGCTGCGGACACCGCACTCGAACACGGCGCGCTCACCCTCAGCCTTAATGGTGGACTCTACCTCCCGGCGGGCCTTTTCCACCATCTCTTCAATGTGGGTGGGGTGGATACGGCCATCGGCGATGAGCTTTTCCAGAGCCAGCCGGGCGATTTCCCGGCGGACAGGCTCAAAGCAGGAAACGGTAATGGCCTCCGGCGTATCGTCAATAATGAGATCCACGCCGGTCAATGTCTCGATGGTGCGGATATTGCGGCCCTCGCGGCCGATGATGCGGCCCTTCATTTCGTCATTGGGCAGGGGAACCACGCTGACGGTCATCTCGGCCACCTGGTCTGCGGCACAGCGCTGGATGGCCTGCGCCACCACCTCGCGGGCACGGGCTTCGCACTCTTCCTTCATCCGGGACTCGATCTCCTTGATCTTAAGGGCGGTCTCATGAGTCACTTCGGATTCTACCTGGGAGATCAAATACTGCTTGGCCTCGTCGGCGGTAAAGCCGGAAATACGCTCCAGCATTTCCGTCTGGCTGCGCTTGATGACCTTGATCTCTTCATTCTCTTTGTCAATGGCCGCGTGCTTCTGGGCCAGGGACTCTTCCCTCTTTTCCATGGCCTCGGTCTTGCGGTCAAGGTTTTCCTCTTTCTGCTGCAGGCGGTTTTCCTGCCGCTGCAGATCGGCTCTGCGCTCTTTTACTTCCTTCTCATATTCGCTGCGGTTTTTCAGGATCTCTTCTTTTGCTTCCAGCAAAGCCTCGCGCTTCTTGGACTCCGCGCTTTTGATAGCCTCGTTGATGATGCGGGTGCCTTCTTCCTCGGCACTGGAGATTTCCTTCTCAGATACGTTTTTCCGGTAGCGAATACCGAGAGGAAAGCCTACCGCCAGGCCGATCACCAGGGCAATGACGCCGGTAATGATGGCTTGTATCACGATTGCTTCAACCTCCTAATATTCGATATGGGTCTGCTGCACATGCAGAACGCGCCGCGGCACCGGCGCGTCCGCATAGCTTAGAAAACAATCGGAAGGCACCCCTTTGCCCGCCGATAATCATCCTTTTCTAGTTTAATCATTTACCGTTGCTCTGTCAAGGAAAAACCGAACATTTGACCAAAACCTGGCGATGCGCTCGCCGCCTCTCCCTTTCCTCTCAAAACGTTTCCCTGGTTTTTCAGGGGGAAGACCAGAGTTCACGTATCAATGTACGCCGCTGCCGCGTATCCTACCAATTCTCCATAATGCACTACGTACCACCCCTGCCACTCGCCGTAGATGGTGACGGCGGCGCCGTCGGGAAGGTTGGCAATGACAGTCCCCGAGGCGGAGGGGGCATCCCGCAGGTTCAGCGTGCCGTAGCGGACCTCTACCGTTCCCTCCACAGGCGTCATGGGATAGATGAAGGGCAGGCCGAAAAACTCCGTCAGCGCCCGGGCCAGCTGCTGGGCAATGGCATCCATGTGTCCCTCCAGCCAGGTGGCGTCCTCGTAATTATCGTGATATCCGATTTCCACCAGCACCGAAGGAAACCGGGGCAGGCGCACCTCCCCCAGGGTCGTAGTGGCCCGGGTGGTGACCTTGTTGGGCAGGGGATAAATTTCCCGCAGCTCCTGGGCGATGAGCTCCGCCGCCCGGCGGCCCTCGGTGCTGCCGGGATAGTAAAACGCGATGATGCCCCGCTCCTCCCCGTAGCGCCCCTCCGGCGCCGCGTTGGAATGCAGGGCCAGATACAGGTCATACCAGCCGGTGTTGGCCTCCCGGATGGAGGAGGCCGCCGTCATGGACGGACTGTTGCGCTTATAGCGGATGCCGTTAGACAGCAGGTAAGGCACCAGCGCATCCGCCAGCAGGTTCATGTTGTATTCCTCGGAGCCGCTGCCGGTGACGTACATATTCCAGTCCTGGGTAGACGGGCTCAGATAAATAATGGGCATATGGACCCCTCCTTCTCACCTATTTATATGGCAATCCGGAAAAAAGTGTGATAGACTTGTTGCGAAAAACGATACCCAACGGAAAGGACTTTTCTATATGAAGGCAGAACGCACCTATCCCAAATGCACCGTCACTCCCAAGGCGGAGGCCGCCATCCTCCGGGGTCACCCCTGGGTCTACGATGCGGAGGTCTTGTCCCTGGAAGGAACGCCGAAAAACGGTGAGTTGGTGGATATAATCAGCAAAAAAGGCCGATATCTTGGCACTGGCTTCCTGTCTCAGCAGTCTAAGATCCGTGTCCGTCTCATTTCCCGCAACGCCAACGACCGCTTTGACGAGGCCTTTTGGGAGCGGAAGCTCCGCTGGGCCTGGGAATACCGGAAAAGCGTCATGGACCCCCAGGACCTGGATGCCTGCCGTGTCATTTTCGGTGAAGCGGACGCCTTCCCCGGCCTGACGGTGGACAAGTTCCACGATCTTCTGAGCGTCCAGATCCTGTCTGTAGGTATGGAGGGCATCAAGGGTCTTCTGCTGCCCGCGTTGGTCCGCATCCTGCGGGAGGACGGCCAATCCATCCGCGGCGTGTTTGAACGCAACGACGTGGCCCTGCGGGAGAAGGAGGGCCTGCCTCAGTACAAGGGGTGGTTCCCCCTGCCCGGCGAGGCGGTGCCGGGATCTCCGGTGGTGGAGATCATGGAAAACGGCATCCGCTATCTGGTGGATGTGGAGAACGGTCAGAAGACCGGCTTTTTTCTGGATCAAAAGTACAACCGCCGGGCTGTGGGCCGTCTGGCCCGGGGCAAGACGGTGCTGGACTGCTTCACCCACACCGGCTCCTTCGCGCTGAACGCCGCCAAAGGCGGCGCGAAGCACGTTACCGCCGTGGATGTGTCGGGGTCCGCCGTGGAGATGGCCCGGGCCAACGCGGCCCGCAATGGTCTGGACGGCGTCATGGACTGCGTGGCCGCAAATGTGTTCGACCTGCTGCCGCAGCTGGCAAAGGAGCCGGTGAAATACGACTTCATCATTCTGGACCCGCCGGCCTTTACCAAGAGCCGCAAGACCGTGGCCAACGCCATGACCGGCTATAAGGAGATCAACTACCGGGCCATGCAGCTGCTGCCCCGGGGCGGATACCTGGCCACCTGCTCCTGCTCCCACTTCGCCTCCGAGGAAAAGTTTGTGGCCATGCTCCACGACGCCGCCAAAGACGCCGGCGTGCAGCTGCGGCAGATCGAGGCCCGGCAGCAGTGCTGTGACCATCCCATCCTCTGGGGCGTGGAAGAAACCAACTACCTGAAGTTTTACCTGTTCCAAATCGTATAATCTCGCCCATATAGTCCGTTTTGTATAAGTCCTATATAAAAAACTAGGAGGACGGCAGCTGCCGTCCTCCTGGTTTTTTATGCTTGGAAGAATGCTTACTTCCCCACTTCGATCACACGGACCACACCGTCAGAGACATACAGGTTGGCGGTATTGGCGTAGCCATGAGCCTGGGACAACGTCATCCAGCTCTTGGCCGCACTGTTGTAGCAGGGCACATCGGAAGCCACGGTATACGTCCGGCCACCGACGGTAACAGCCGTCTGACCGCTCCAGGCGCTGTTGGGCACAGCGGAAAGCTTATCCAGCGTCTCCAGGCCGGTAATGCGGCCGGCCTTGATGCGCATGGCCACAAAAGATCCGTTTGCCACCAGGGACGCGTTTTGGATGGGCGTTGTCCGCAAGCCGTTACCGTATTCCACCGCTATGGTCTGGGTGGTCTTAGTGGTCTCGATATAGCCGTCATCGCCAGGGTCCTTGCCGTTTTCATCCCTCACCTGGATCTCGGTCCGCTTCACCACGGCCACGCCGTAGTACACCGTGCCGTCCTCGGAGCCACCCAGGACGATCAGGTCCACCTGGCCGGCCCAGTTGGTCCGGGCATAGCGGATGTCAGAGGCGGGAATGCGGTCCTGGGTCAGCTGGCTCAGGCCGATATCCTGGCCGTCCCGGAAGATCATGACATTGTCTGCCAGGGCCTTTTTACCCAAGGTCCGGCCGGACACACTCAGCTCACCGGAAGCGCCGCCGCTGAGACGGGACAGGTTTACCTCTCCCTTTTTACTGGCGGAGATCCGGACCACCTGGTCCTCAAATTCCGCCGCATCACCGGATTTCAGCAGGATCTTGGCAGTGCCGCACAGCATCTGCACCGTACCGTCGCTGACGATACCCACGGCATTGCCCTTGGCGCTTGCATTGGCCGCCACAGCGCCGGCCACCTGGCCGTCCTCTGTCATCAGAAGCGTCATTGTATCGCCCGGCTTGAAGTTGGAAAGGCTCTCCATTGCGGTGGGCAGCACTGTCAGCTCCGTGCCGTCCAGAACGGTGATGGTGGAGGGTTCCTCGGGATTGGGATAGCAGCTTTCGTAATAGACAGTGACCCGGGTGTCGCACACACGGATGGCGTTCTCCGCGGCGGAGTACACCGCCACGTCATACTTCCGCAGGTCGCCCATAGAGGCAGGCGCGCCGTTTTTATAAATGGCGTAATTGTCCATGCCGCCGGTCAGGCTGTCAAATCCGGCAGCGGAGCGGTCCTGGTCCACGATGACCGCTGCCTCCGCGGCGCCGCCGCCTGCGAACACGTAATCCACACCGCCCGCTTCATTGAGGTACAGTGTCACGGTAGTGCCGGCGTGGAGCCAGCCATACACATTGCCCCAGACGCTCTCTTCCCCGTTGTAATAAGCGGGCGTGCTGCTCTTGAGAGTATACTTGGTGCCATTGGAATCCACGATCTGGGTGGCCGTTTTGCTGGCCACGGTGATGGTGCGGCTGCTGCCCAGGGCGTCAGGCACAAAGGTCAGGGCCTTGCCATATTTGTTCAGCACCAGCGTCCCCTTATAGCCGTTCAGCAGCCCGTTGGAGGTCTTGCCGGAGGCCAGCTGGTACACCTCCCCCGCCGCGGTCTTCAGGGCGTTGTCCCTGCCGTCGGGACCGGTGGCAGAGGCGGACACCAGCACGGTGTTGGGCACGGTGGAACCCAGCGTATCCAGATACTGTCCGCCCTCCCGCATGTCAGCGCGCAGCAGGTTCAGGAACAGCCGGGCCGCCTGACCCCGGGTCAGGGCTGCGTAGCCGTCATTGCCGACGCCGTCCGTTAGGCCGATGGTCTGCCCAACGGCCATGTAACCATAGGGCCAGATGCCGCCCACGTTTTCATCCTTGTACCCCAGCAGCCGCAGCAGGATGGTCACCGCCTGGCCCACTGTGACGGTGCGCTCCGGGTGAAAAGAGCCATCGGCATAGCCGGAGATGATGCCCTTGCCCTTGGCGGCCATATTGATATAAGCGGCCGCCCAGTGAGAGGGCTTCACATCGGGGAACACCGTGACGGTGCGGTACAGTCCCAACTCGCTCTCTCCGTTCATGGCGTATACCGCCATCTTGCAGAACTGGGCTCGGGTCAGGACCCCGCCGGGACGGAAGGAGCCGTCGGCATAGCCGTCCAGCACACCCAGCAGCCGCAGGGATTCCACCGCCATGGCGGTATCCCGGTCCGTGACATCGGAAAAGCGGACGGTCTCCGCCGCGGAGGCCGGCAGCACCAGCGCCGACGCCGCCAGGCACACCGCCAGCAGCAAACTCAACAGTCGTTTTTTCATAAGTTCCTTCCTCTCATTCCGCCCGCAGGGCTTCCACAGGCTGGAGCTTGGATGCCTTGGCCGCCGGATAGATGCCGAACAGGATGCCCAGCACCACCGACAGCAAAAACGCGCACAGGGTAATGCCTGCCGAAGGCCAGATGTCGATCTGCATCAGCAGCTTTCCGGCGGCCCTGGTGCCCAGGGTCCCGATGCCGATGCCGATGATGCCGCCAATGCCGCAGAGCATGGCCGCCTCGATCAAAAATTGGGTGACGATGGCGCTGCGCTCGGCGCCGATGGCCCGCCGGACGCCGATCTCCCGGGTGCGTTCCGTGACGGTCACCAGCATGATGTTCATGATGCCGATGCCGCCCACCAGCAGACTGATGGCGGCAATGCCGCCCAGGACCATAGAGATCATGGTCAGGTATTCATTCTGGGACTCCTGCCACTGGTTTTCGCTGTACGCGCTGCCCCAGCCGTTTTCCCCGTTGTTGGTCAATCCCGCCAAAAAGCCGCTGAGCCGGGAGATGACCTCCGTGGTAGCCTCACTGGAGGCCGCCTTCACCACAAACTCATTGATGTCCATACCGGGGCTCAAAATGCGGCGGGCGGTATAGGGAAAGACAATGATGTTATCCAGGGACCAGGCGGAGCCCGGGTCCTTTTCCTCGTAGACACCCACGACGGTAAAGGGATATCCGTTCACCTGTATGGTCTGCCCCACCGGGTCGGCGTAGTTGAAAAAGTTTTTGGCTGCCCGGGCGCCCAGAACACACACCTGGTTATAGTTTTTGATGTCGATATTGCTGATGTCCCGGCCCTTGGCCAGCCGGAAGATGTTGCACACGGCGTACTGGTCGCTGCCCAGATAACAGTCCGGCGGCAGGGCCAGGTCGTTATTCATGGTGCCGTCATCGTTCCACATATTCTCCTGGTTTTTCTCCATGGCCTTGCTGCTTTTGGAGCCATACACCACCGTCAGGTCCCAGAGATTGGCGTTAGGGGTGATGCCCAGCACCAGTTCGCTGCCCAGAGAGCTGCAATAATCATACAGGTCGTCAAACACGTCCTGCCCGTTGTAGCGTCTGGCGGAGACATTGATCTTGTTGGTGCCCATGGCCTCGAACTGCTTCATGGATTCCTGGTTCATGCCATTCACCGTGGAGACGATGGTCATGACGGAGGCAATGCCGATGATAATGCCCAGCATGGTGAGGAAGGACCGGCCCTTGTTGCCCAGAATAGACTTGAAGGCCATTTTCACAGCCTGTCGGATATTCACAGCCAGTCCACCTCCTGTTCATGGTCATCCACGATCTTTCCATCCGCCAGGCGCACGATACGGCGGGCGGTGGCGGCGATGCCGTTGTCATGGGTGATGAGGATGACGGTGGTGCCCTCCTTGTTCAGCTGCTGCAAAAAGCCCAGCACCTCCAGGCCCGTGTGGGAATCCAGGGCGCCGGTGGGCTCGTCGGCCATGATGATGGGCGGACGGGTGGCGATGGCCCGCGCGATGGCCACCCGCTGCTGCTGGCCGCCGGACATCTCTGTGGGCCTGTGCTTTATCCGGTTTGCAAGCCCCACCCGCTCCAGCGCCTCCATGGCCATGTCATAGCGGTCATCGGCACGGATGCCCTGATAAATAAGCGGCAGCTCCACATTTTCCAGCACGCTGAGACTCTGGATCAGGTTGTATTGCTGGAAAATAAATCCAATTTGGCGGTTGCGGATATGGGAGAGCTCTTTGTCCGTCAGCTCCCGGACATCGGTGCCGTCCAGGAAGTAGTCGCCCCGGGTGGGGACATCCAGGCAGCCCAACACGTTCATCATGGTGGACTTGCCGGAGCCGGACTGGCCCACAATGGCCACGAACTCTCCTTGGTCGATGTCCAGGGACACGCCGTCCAGAGCCCGGACCTCGCTCTCCAGCCCCTCGCCGTAAATTTTATAAACGTTTTTCAGTGTAACCAGCATAGCGTCACATCCACACATCAGAGGTCTGCATCTGAGTAAAGACCTCGGTCCCTTCCTCCACGCCGGACTTGATCTCCACATAATACGTGTCGGAGATGCCGATCTCCACCGGCACAGCCCAGAAGCCATCCGGCACACCGTCCACAGGAACCGTCAAGTCGATGGCGTTGTCCGGTCGGTCTCCCTTGACGAACACCACATCACCGGTGGAGCCATCCTCCATGGGGACCGTCTTCACGCACTGGATGGGCACCACCAGGCAGTTGTCGTTTTCGCTGGCCACCAGGGAATAGTTGACATAGCTGCCAGTCATGAGGGTGCCGTCATAGTTATCCACGGTAATGACTATGGGGTAGCTGGCCACGCCGTTTTCCGCCTTGGAATTCAAACTGACGGACTCCACCGTGCCGGTGTAAATGCTGCCCCACTGGTCGATGTCCACCATCATACCCGGCTTGACATAGCTGACATTCCGTTCATCCACGGTGGCATCTACCACGATGGTGGAGGTATCGGCGATGGTGATGACCGCGGTGTTGGCGTCCACCTCCTGGCCCTGCTGGAGCATCAGGCCGATGACCGTGCCGTCGATGGGCGCCACGGCATTGCAGTTTTCCAGGTTCTTCCGGGCGGTATCCAGCGACTTCTGAGCCTCCTCCACATTCTGCTGGAGGGTAAACAGCTCGCTTTCGCTCTCCTCGCCGTCGATGCGCACCAGCACCTGTCCGGTCTCCACCTGCAAATAGTTCACCAGGCTGCTGGAGATGACCGTGCCGTTGACAGTGGAGCACAGGTCACCGGTGCGGTAGTACTCCAGCTTGCCCGTCTCATAAGGATACACGACCTCGCCATTCACCGTGACAGTGGCGGATGCCGCCATGTCCGCCGTCAGGGAGCCGGGATTCTTCACAATGATGTCAGCGGAAAACAGCTTGGAGCCCTCCGGCGTGATGCGGCTGACCATATGTACCGTCTCCACCGTGCCGGAAAGCGTGGTCATCAGCGCCGGGATAGACACATCCACCGTCTGACCCTGACGGATATCGCCCTCATAGGCGTAGCTGTAATACTGGGTCAGACGCAGGCGGGTGTCATCAGACAGCGTGGCCACCTTCTGCCCCTTGCTGATGCTGTCACCGGGATTCAGGGTCTCCACATCCATCAGCTTGCCGGGATATCCCGCCGACAGGTTCAGACCGGCGATATCCTTTTGCAGCGTGTTCAGCTGCTTTTGATATCCCTCCAGGTCGCTCTCCGCCTTTTGAACGGCTGTCCGGGCATCCTCGGAATCAATGACGAACAGCGGTGTGCCCGCTGTCACCTGCTGGCCCTCCGTGACCAGCACGTCCTGTACGGTGCCGGAGGTGGTCAGCGTAATCGTCTCGCTCTTTTTGGACTTGGTAATGCCGCTGCCCTCCACAGTGGAGGTGATGGAGCCATAGGACACCACGTCCGTGATCACCTGGGCCTCCGGCTCTCCCTTTCCGCCGAACAGCTTCCAGCCGCCCACCGCGGCTGCCGCCAGGACGATCAGCAATATGACCCAACGGATGAGTTTGCGCCGTTTTTTCCGGGGCATGTTTTTCCACTTGGACTGCACGCTCTCTTTTGGGGTGCTCTCCGCCGGCGGCGCCGGCACGGGCTCCTGCGCCGGAGCCGTCTGTTCCAGATCTTTGACTTCAGCCATCGCTTGATTCTCCTCTTTCCCGTAGTTCCTTGTAACTGTATGGCTCATGCTAGAACAGTTACTCCCGCAAAGCAACAACAAATTGGTAACAGATTTTCATTGCCTGCCTGCATGCTGGTATTTTCCTATTTTTCAGACGGAAAATCCTGTTAAAAAGTTGCAGCCTTTTGGAAATTTTGTTAAATTATGCGAAAAGATCCACCCCCGAAGCTGGCCCGGGAGTGGATCAAGCATCGCGTCACTGTACGGCTTCCCGCTTGGCGGCCGCCCGCTGGAGCAGCACCACAGCAGCTACCACAGCCAGGCCGGTCACGTCGGTCAGGGTGCCGGGGATCATCATGCCCAGGCCACCGGCCACCAGGGCCAAGCGGAACAAGGGGTTGATGGGACGGTACAGGAAGCCGTTCAGCGCGGCTGCCACTCCGAACAGACCCACCAGGGAGCTGAGAACGATCTGCACCACCTGGAAGGGATTCTCCACATTCACCAGCAGCATGGCGGGATTCATGGCAAAGATGTACGGCACAATGAACGCCGCGATGGCCAGTTTTGTGGCGTTGATGGCCGTTTTCATAGGCGGCGCCTTGGCGATGGCGCTGCCGGCGTAGGCCGCCAGGGCCACAGGGGGCGTGATATCCGCCACGATGCCAAAGTAGAACACGAAGAAGTGGGCCGCAATGGCCTCCACGCCGATGGCAGGGTTCATCAGAATGGGTGCGCAGGTAGCCGCCATGATGCAGTAGTTCGCGGTGGTGGGCACGCCCATGCCCAGCACGATGCAGCACAGCATGGTGAGCACCAGAGCGATCATCATGTGTCCGCCGGAGACGGAGACGATGGCGGTGATGAGCTTGGAGGCAAGGCCGGTGACAGTGATGCAGCCTGCCACGATACCCGCCATGGCGCAGGCCACCGCCACAGTGATGGTGCCCTTACCGCCGGCCTCCAGCGCATCCAGGATCTTGAAGATGGAGATGCTCTCCGCATCGCCCGCCCGGTCGATCAGGGAACGGCCCAGGGTCCGGAGGGCACTGCCGCCGCTGCGGCCTGCCGCCACAGCGTTGGTCAGGTTGCCAATAAGGCCTACGATGATGGTCACCAGGATGGCGATGGCGGCGGAGAACTGCATGGTCTTCAGGTTCATGGAGACCAGCACCACCAGCACCACCAGGGGCGCCAGCAGATAGATCTTCTTCGCCAGGACCCGCAGCTTGGGCAGCTCTTCCTTGGGAATGCCCTTCAAGCCCAGCTTTCGGGCCTCCAGATGGACGGCGATGTAGATGCCGGTAAAATACAGCACGGCGGGCAAAATGGCGGTGATGGCCACGGTGGCGTAGGGCACGCCCAGATACTCCGCCATCAAAAACGCGGCAGCACCCATGATAGGCGGCATGATCTGGCCGCCGGTGGAAGCGGCGGCCTCCACGGCGCCGGCAAACTCTCCCTTGTAGCCGGTCTTCTTCATCATGGGGATGGTGACGGAGCCGGTGGTGACCGTGTTGCCCACGGAGGAGCCGGACACCATACCGCACAGGGCGGAGGAGATAACAGCCACCTTGGCCGGACCACCGGCGGAGGAGCCCGCCACGGCGTTGGCCAGGTTGATAAAGAACTGGGCAATGCCGGTCCGCTCCAGGAAGGCACCGAAGATGATGAACACCACGATGTACTTGGAGCAGACATTGACGGGGGTGTTCATGACGCCGGTGGTGGTATAGAACAGGTTGTAAATGGCGATGCGCCACTGGACCTGGCTGAACGTGTAGACCAGCAGCGCGCCCACCACGCACAGAATGGGAAGGCCCACGCTGCGGCGGCACAGCTCGATCAGCGCCAGCACGCCGATGACGGCGATGACCAGCAGGAAATCCACCTTGGACGCCCGAAGGGACAGCTTGATGATATCCCGGGCGTTGAAAGCGTAGTACAAAAAGGCCCCTGCACCCAGCACCATGATAAGGATGTCATACCAGGGCATGTAATTGACCCGGACACTGCCCTTGCGGATGGGGAAATTCAAATAGCCGATGACCAGAACCCAGGCCAGAAAGGTGGTCAGCTTGACCTCCGGCAGCCAGGTGCTGAAAAACAGGGTCACGGCGATGCTGTATACGGAGAACAGGATCATCATGGACTTGACCAGGATCTTTGGCGTGCCCTCCCAGACGCGGGTATTGGACTCCCGGTCATATTTCTTCATGACCTCGTCCACATCCGCCGCGGAACCAACGCCGGTGTCCTCCGCCGGAGCGGTATCCACAGGGGACTTGGTTTCTTTTTTCCAAAAACTCATGGGGTCTCCTCGCTTCCTCAACACAAATTTCTCTGCGGAACGCATGACTTTTTGCCCCGCGGGTAAAAACTCATCTGTCTCGCAAAACCGACAAGGGACTGCGGCGGGCATGGCCCGCCGCAGCCTCTCAGGGGATCTACAGGGTTTTTTCGGTTTTCTGAACGAAACTTTTACAGGCTCTTACTTCGTGGGGACCTCGATGCCCTGCTCAGCAAAGTACTTGGCGGCGCCGGCATGATAAGGCACGGAAGTGACAGAAGCCGCGAAGTCCAGGCTCAGCTCAGCGCCCTTGGCATGGACGGCGGTGATGGCGTCGATGTTGTCAAACACGCCGGAGACGAAGTTGTACACATCGTCCTCGCTGACGTCATCCCGGGCAATGACCACGGCGCCAACAGCCACGGTGGTGGTGTCGCTGTCCAGGCCGTAGGTGTCGGCAGTGATGACATACTTGCTGTAATAGGGGGAGGCGGCGATCAGAGCGTCGATGTGCTCGTCGTCCAGGCTCACCAGATAGACATCCTTGGAGCTGGCCAGCTCGGTGATGGCGGTGGTGGGCGCGCCGGCGACCACGAAGGCCGCGTCGATGGCGCCGTCCTTCAGCGCCTCAGCGCTGTCGCCGAAGCCCTGGTAGGTGGGGTTGATGTCCTCTTCGGTCAGGCCGTAGGCGCCCAGCACGTCAATGGCGTTGTAGTACACGCCGGAGCCGGAGTCGCCGATGGAAACGTTCTTGCCCTTCAGGTCGGCCACGGTCTTGATGCTGGGATCGCAGGTGACGATCTGGACCTGCTCCATGTACAGGGCGGCCACGGTGGAGAAGCAGTCCACCTTGCCGAAATCGGCGAACAGGTTGGTGCCCTCATAGGCGTAGCTCATCACGTCGGACTGGACGAAGCCCAGCTGGGCGCCTTCCATATCCATCAGCTCGATATTGCCCTGAGAGCCCTTGCCCTCCACGGCGGTGACCTTGGTGCCGGTGGAGCTGGAGATCTGGCCGGCCAGGACGGAGCCAAAGGCGTAATACGTGCCGGAGGCGCCGCCGGTGGTGAAGGTCAGCTCGCTGCCGGTGGCGGCGGGAGCCTCAGCAGGGGTCCCGGCAGGCGTTTCAGCAGGGGCCTCTTCCTTCTTCTCGCCGCAGGCAGTGAGAACGCTGGCCATCATCAAAACGGCCATCAGTAAAGACAGAAACTTTTTCATCTTTCAATCCTCTTTCCTTTTGGTATGCAGGTCTTGCAGTGCTTGTTGCATATGATACCGCAATCCCCGTCATTTTTCAAGGGCCGTTTTTACTTTTTATGCAATTTTCTGCAAGTTAAGGGCTGTTAACTTGCATTCTCTTCACTGTCATGCATAATTTTGACGGAATTCCGTCAGGCGGTGTCAACTTGCACAAATATCCGCCAGGCGCGGACAACCATATTTGGTGATTTTGAAAGCAAAAACCACCGGCCCACCCCTGCCGGCGAAGCGCCCTTGTAAACTTTCACAATTCCTCTCCAGGGCGCCAGCGGCTGCCCTCCCCTATTTGTATTTTATACGCGGACAAAAGTGCTTGTATCGTTTCTGTTGCATGGCCAGCCGTGGCAGCTCCCGCCACAGAAAAAGCGCCGTACCCCACAGGGCACGGCGCTTTGACGCAGCTGTTTACTTGTTGGCCTTGGTGTCCACGACCTCTTTCAGCTGGGCAGTGAAGTCGTCCAGACTCATGGCGCCCAGATCCTCGCCGGAGCGGAGACGGACGGAGACGGTGTTGTTCTCCATATCCCGGTCGCCCACCACCAGCATATAGGGGATCTTCTCCAGGGTGGCCTCACGGATCTTCTTGCCGATCTTCTCGTTCCGGTCGTCCACCTCCACGCGGTAGCCCGCGGCGGTCAGCTTGCCGGCCACCTGCTGGGCGTACTCCGCCGCGCGGTCAGTGATGGGCAGCATTTTCACCTGAACGGGAGACAGCCAGGTGGGGAAGGCACCGGCATAGTGCTCAGTGATGACGCCGATGAACCGCTCGATGGAGCCGAACACCACCCGGTGGATCATGACGGGGCAGTGCTTCTCGCCGTCGGCACCGGTGTATTCCAGGCCGAAACGGCCGGGCAGCTGATAGTCCAGCTGAATGGTGCCGCACTGCCAGGTACGGCCTAGGGAGTCCTGAATGTGGAAGTCCAGCTTGGGGCCGTAGAAGGCGCCGTCGCCGGGATTGACGTGATAGGACTTTCCGATGCTGGTGATGGCATCCGCCAGGGCAGCGGTGGCGATATCCCAGTCCTCTACGGAGCCGATATGGTCCTCGGGCATGGTGGACAGCTCGATCTTATAGGGCAGGCCGAAGAGGTTGTACACCTCGTCAAACAGCTGCGCAATGCGGATGACCTCGTCCTTGATCTGGTCCTTGGCCAGCAGGATGTGAGCATCGTCCTGGGTGAAGCAACGGACGCGGAACATGCCGTGGAGGGCACCGGAGAGCTCATGGCGGTGGACCAGGCCCAGCTCGCCGTAGCGCAGGGGCAGGTCGCGGTAAGAATGGGGCTCCAGATCATAGACCAGGATGCTGCCGGGGCAGTTCATGGGTTTGATGGCGAAGTCCTCATCGTCGATGACGGTGGTATACATATTATCCTTGTAGTGGTCCCAGTGGCCGGAGGTCTCCCACAGGGTGCGCTTCATGATCTGGGGGGTGGAGATCTCCACATAGTCCCACTTCTTATGGACCTGACGCCAGTAGTCGATCAGGGTGTTCCGCAGGACCATGCCCTTGGGCAGGTAGAAGGGGAAGCCGGGGGCCTCGTCCCGGAAGGCGAACAGGCCCAGCTCCTTGCCCAGCTTCCGGTGATCCCGGCGCTTGGCCTCTTCGATGCGCTCCAGATAGGCGTCCAGCTCCTCCTTCTTGGGGAAGGCGATGCCGTAGATGCGCTGCAGGGTCTCCCGGTTGGAGTCGCCCCGCCAGTAGGCGGAGTTGCAGGCGGTGAGCTTGATGGCGTTGCCCTTGATGCGGCCGGTGGAATCCAGGTGGGGACCGGCGCACAGGTCGGTGAACTCGCCCTGCTTATAGAAGGAGATGGCGGCATCCTCAGGCAGGTCATTGATGAGCTCCACCTTATAGGGCTCGCCCTTCTCCTCCATGAACTTGATGGCCTCCGCCCGGGGCAGCTCGAACCGCTCCAGCTTCAGCTTCTCCTTGCAGATCTTCCGCATCTCGCCCTCGATGTTTTCCATGATCTCGGGCGTGAAGGGGAAGGGAGAGTCCATATCATAGTAAAAGCCTTCCTCGATAGAAGGGCCGATGGCCAGCTTCACTTCGGGATACAGGCGCTTGACAGCCTGGGCCAGCACGTGGGAGCAGGTGTGCCAATAGGTGCGGCGGTATTCTTCATTTTCAAAGGTGTACAGGTTTTCTTCAGACATTGTGTGTTCCTCCTTTTGGCGAGGGGTGAAAAAAATCCCACCCCTGACGAAAATCAGGGGTGAGATACGAAAACGTATTCCACGGTTCCACCCTGCTTGCGCTCAAAAGAGCGCCGCTCGTGTCCTCTGTAACGGGAGGTCCCGTCCCAGCCTACATATCGGTGGGCGGCTCCAAGGCGGTGACTGGTCCCGGTTCCGGCCAGGGCCGCTTACAGCCAGCGGCGGCCCCTCTCTGCGGTCTTTCCCGGACAGCGTCCTTTTCAAAGCCTTTTTATCAGATTAAGGCTCAATATAGCACTTCATTTTTCCTTTGTCAAGGGGGAAACTTCTGGGAAACCGCCGGGGTTTTCCCGGGTTCCGGCCCGCCCGTGGGCAAAATGTCACTCTCCGTCCCAGGGATCCGGCAGATACCCGAGTTCCTTCCAGAAGGCAAGCAGCTCTCTGTGAAGCACACGGTCTACGGGATGGAAAACCGGGCTCCGGGCCGCAAATGCTGGAGCATGGGCTTTAGCCCGATCACATACCACATGGCGCCCACGACCGCTCCCATATAACACGCCGCGTACCCGCCGGCGACCAAAAAGAGCAGCCAATCACCGCCCAGTGCCGCCAGCACGCACAGGAAGCACGCGGCAATGAGCGCCCACGCCCGAGGCTCAGACCCCGCCAGACTCAGTGTTTGAAACAGGGAGAAAAGCTCTCCGTTCACTTCCACATAGGGCACAGTGACCCCGATGATGGTGAGGATCGCAAAGATCTGCCCTGTCCAGGCAGGGGTCTTGGTCCTCATGTCTCTTCCCCGTCCAGATAGATCTCCTCAGTGGCCCGCTGGGCGTTTTCCAGCAGATGGAATGCCTCGCTGAACCGCTCCTGGCTCATCAGCTTCATCGCGTCTGTAATGGCGTTGAACAGGTGGTAATACATCTCTTTATACATAGCGTTCCCCTATTTCCCCTTATTTCAAGTTTATAACTAAACTATAATTTTAAATAATTATAATGTCAAGTATATTTTTACACTTTAAATCCATTCTAGATTTTAGCCGATTCTGGGTATGATACTTCCATCATAATGGAGGTGGCCTGTATGGAGTTGGATTATGCCCTGATTGGTCAGCGGATTGTCCGCTGTCGGAAAAGGAAAAAGTTAAAACAGGCCAAACTTGCTGAACTCGCAGAGATCAGCGATCAATATGTCTCTAATATTGAGCATGCCCGCTCCATCCCCTCCACAGAGGTCATCATGCGCCTTGCCATCGCGCTGGACACCACGCCTGACGAATTTTTAGTCGGCACCGCCCGGCATGAGGGCGAACGCTGGAAGGACATCGCGGAGCGTCTCCGGGTGATGGATGACAAGCAGCTGGACCTGGCGGAGAGCTTTCTCTCCTGGCTTTCTGAACAGAAATAAACACAGGACCGCGCCGCTGACAGCGGCGCGGTCCTGATTCTCTTATCCAGATCCCCTTATCCCAGGTCCCGGTGGTCCAGCGCCGCAAGGCCGAATCTGGCCGCCCGGACGATGGTCTCCCGCTCCGCCTCATCAGAAGCCGCGTCCAGCTTCTCCCGCAGAGCCCGCAGGAACAGCCCCCGCAGGGAGTCCTCCCCCGCCCGGCGCCACACATCCTCCGCCATGCGGGTATTGTCCCGGACCTCCAGGGCGTAAAACCGGTCCGCCAGAGCCTCCCGGACAGCCGCCGCGTCTCCGCCGCCCTCGCCGGTCTCCCCCGTCAGCAGGACGCGGTACAGGTCCCCCTCCGTTCCCTGGGCGGGCAGCGCCGCCTCCACAGCGGCCAGGGGCGCCTGTCCGGTGACATCCACCGTCACCACCTCGTAGCGGTGGCGGGCAAAGGGGACGAACCGCAGCGACACGGCGCCGCTGTCCGCGACGGTCCCCTCGTAAAAGCCCTTCTCTCCCAGCTCGTCAAAGCCCCGCCCCTCCGGGCAGCCGGGCCAGGCGCACAGGGTGTCTCCGTACTGCTTTTGGCCCCGCTTGTGAATGTGGCCCAGCGCCAGATAGGCAAGGCCGCTGGCGGCGATCTCCGCTCCGCTCAGCGGGTCGTAGCGGCTCTCCGCCGCTTCCGTCTCCCCGTGGAGCAGGCCCAGGTGGACCCGTCCGTCCGCCGGCGCGTGAAAGCCCGCCAGCAGGCTGGTCCCCTGTTCCGGCCCCGTGAAAGCGGCGCCGTGGACCACGGCGTTCCACCGGGGCAGCTCTACAGACGTCATGGTGTTCTTTTGGAAAATACAGACATTTTCCGGCCAGCGCACGCTTCCCCACACGCCGCCGGGCACATAGGGGTCGTGGTTGCCCGGGGCAATGCACACCGGCACCTCCATCCGCTCCAGGGCCTTGGCCAGCTGCTCCCCGGACTCCCGAAACGCATTGGCGCTGTCAAACAGGTCTCCCGCCAACAGCACCAGGTCGATGTCATTTTCCCGCACGTAGTCCGCCATGCGGGCGGCCAGCTGGCGGCTCTCCCGCCGCCGGGCAGCCGCCTTTTCCGCCGGCAGGGCGCCAAAGGAACTGTCCAGATGGAGATCGGCTCCATGGATGAATTTTAACATGACCGGCCTCCCTTCATCCTCCAAACAGTGCTTTTCTCACGCCTGTTCCCGCCAGCCCTTGCACACATCCACCCATTCCACGAAGTTGGAGGAGTATTTTTCCAGCTCGTCACAGGTCATCTCGATAGCGCTGTTGCTGCTGCCGGCGGCGGGAAACACGGTGTCGAACCGCTTCATGGAAACATCCAGGTACACCTTCACATTCTCCGGCAGGGCAAAGGAGCACACGCCGCCCACATCATGGCCGATAAGCTCGTGGGCCTCCTCATGGGTGAGCATCTTGGCCTTGGTGTGGAACTGCTTTTTATAGGCGCTGTTGTCCACCTTGGCGTCGCCGGCCACCACGATGATGATGGGCTGGTCATCCACCTTGAAGCTGAGGCTTTTGGCGATGCGGGCGCCCTCCACCCCCACGGCCACCGCCGCCAGCTCCACCGTGGCGGAGGATACGTCGAACTCCCGGATACGGTCGGCGATGCCGAACTGCTCAAAATACGCTCTGACTTTCTGGATAGACATGATTGGTTCCTTCTCTCTATAAAAAATAATTGGTTTTACCGGATGTCGATGCGCTCCACGGCGGTGCACAGCCCCGTGGCGCTGTCCAGGGTGAACACGGCCCCCTGGAGCTTACAGGGGCCCTCCGCCGGGCGGTAGCGGCCCGGCAGTCCGCCCAGGAAGCTCTCCACCGACTGCCGGGGCTCGATGCCCAGCACGGATTCAATAGGGCCGGTCATGCCCAGGTCCGTCAAATAGCCGGTGCCCTTGGGGCAGACCCGCTCATCGGCGGTGGGCACATGGGTGTGGGTGCCCCACAGGGCGGACACCCGACCGTCCAGGTAGTAGCTCAGGGCCAGCTTTTCGCTGGTGGCCTCCGCGTGGAAGTCCACCAACGTGAAGTCCGCCTCCCCCTCCTTCAGCAGGCGGTCCGCCGTGGTGAAGGGGTCCGCCGCCTTCCAGTCCAGGCCGCAGCGGCCGATGAGGTTCACCACCCGCACCCGAACGGTGCCCAGATCGAATATGCCGCAGCCGTGTCCCGGCGCCCGGCCGGAGTAGTTGGCGGGCCGCAGCAGCCAGGGCGTGTCCTCCAGCATGGTTTTGATCTGCATCTTGCCGAAGGTGTGGTTGCCCAGGGTCACGGCGTCGGCCCCGGCGTCGTAAATGCGCCAGGCCTGCTCCTCCGTCACCCCCACGCCGGAGGCGTTTTCACCATTCACCACGGTAAAGGCGATGTTTTTCAGTTTTTTCAGAGGGCGCAGGTTTTTTTCCAGGTGCTTGAGCCCCGGCTCTCCCACCACGTCGCCCACCGCTAAAATGTGGTATTCCATGGGTCCTCCTTTATCCGTTCAGACCCACCAGGGCGTCCAGCCCGGAAAGGTCCGCGATGACATAGTCCGCCGCCGGCTCTCCGGTGCCTTTGGAAAACAGGCAGGCATCCGCTCCGGCCCGCTTCCCCGCCAGGATATCCAGCTCCCGGTCCCCTACCGCCAGGGTCCTGCGGGGGTCCAGGCCGTATTTTTCCATCAGGTACAGGTTGCCCGCCGGCTCCGGCTTCCGGGCGAAGGTGGTCCCGGCGGAGGTGACCTCCGTGAAATACGCCGTCAGTCCCGCGCCGGCCAGATAATCGTGGACGGAGCCGCTGCGGTGGGTAAAGATAAAGTTTCTCCCGCCCGCCGCCTGGAATCGGGCCAGAAATTCCGGCACCCCCGGAAAGGGCTTGGCCTGAGGCTGCCCATGCTCCGTCACCCAGGCCCGGTAGACCCGGTCCACCTCTTGGGCCGTTATGCCGGTCCTGTCCGCGCAGTAGGCCAGCACCTCGCCCCGGGAGACGGTGAAGTGCGCCAGCAGTTCCGCCTCCGTGAAGGAATATCCCAGCCGCTCCATGGTCAGGCGCAGGTCCCGGCACATGGCGGGATACGTGTCGAACAGAGTCCCGTCAAAATCCCAGATGATGTTATCGTAGCGCATAGGCCTTCTCCTTTTGATTTTGATCGCGTATTAGTATAGCAAAATCGCCGCGATTTGCAAAGGATTCCCGAAAATTTCGCAATGCTGTTGCCTTTCTCCCTCCGTCCGCTTATAATAAAATTGCCTATAATAAGTTTTCCTAATTGCAGGAGGGAATGTCATGGCAGTTAAGCTGGAATTATACCGCGTGTTCAAGGAGGTAGCCGAGACCGGCAACATCTCCGTGGCCGCGAAAAACCTCTATATTTCCCAGTCGGCGGTGAGCCAGTCCATCAAACAGCTGGAGACCGCGCTCCAGGCCCGCTTGTTTGCCCGCAGTCCCCGGGGCGTCACGCTGACCGGGGAGGGGCAGATGCTCTATCAATATGTCCGCAGCGCCCTGGGCCTCATCGCCACCGGAGAGGACAAGCTGTCCCAGGCTCAGCAGCTGCTGTTGGGCACGCTGGTCATCGGCGCCAGCGACACCGTCACCAGCTGGTTTCTGACCCCGTATCTGGATGAGTTCCACCGTCAGCACCCCGGTATCCGGCTGAAGATCATCAGCGGCCGCAGCGCCAAGGTGCTGAGCCTTTTGAAATCCGGCGCCGTGGACATCGCCTTCGCCTCCTCCCCCGATGACAGCGCCGTGGACAGCTGGCCCTGCTTTTCCACCCACTCCGTCTTCGTGGCAGGGAGCCAGTACCCCTGCGACTTTGACCATGCCCACACCCGCCAGGAGATCGCGGGATTCCCCCTTATCCTGCTGGAGCGGAAGGCCAGCATGAAGACAGACTTCACCATTCCCGCCCGCAGCGTGGACATGTGCACGCTGCGGGATGTGGCCCCCACCGCCGCGGCCTCCGCCTTCATGGAGATGGTGCAGGAGAGGCCCCTATGATCAAACGCCGCGTCCTGACGGCCCCGCTGTGGGCCTACGGCATCTTCACCGTCACGGCGCTGATATGCACCGTGGCCACGGACATAATGTGGGAAGCCTGCGGCTACCAGTATGGCGCCGAGCCGTCGGCGCTGTACAACGCCATGGAGGCGGTGACCCATCTCTATATCCTGGCAGCCGTGGGGCTGGTGATGGGTCCCGCGCTGCTGTTCCGTCCGGTGATTGCCCTGCTTTCGGAGAGTCCGGTCGCTCCCCTGATGGTAGTGCTGTTTCTGCTGATAGGGCTGGTGCCCTTACTGCTGGCGGGGCTGGGCCTGTGGACGGCGGTCCGGGGCTGGATGGGCCGCCGCTGGACCGGCGCTGTCCCGGGAGTGCTCCACATGGTCAACGCCGGGCTGCTGGCCCATTTTATCTTCCATGCGCTGATGTCCGTCTGAAACGATTTTTTCATTGCAGGAGCTTCTTTTATGGAAATATTTATCCTCATTTTGGAGCTGATCGGCACCATGGCCTTCTCCGCCTCCGG
>JAETPK010000118.1 GCA_021771265.1 Oscillospiraceae bacterium | reverse complement strand
CGCTCCCAAACCACCCGCGCTACCAACTGCGCTAATCCCGGCTATTGACTTTTTCCGTTTTCAGGAAGTTTTCCTGTCTGTGGTCATTTATGTGGTCAAAGCGGTTTTTGCGCCCGGTTCCGTAACAAGCGAAAATCCAGCAAGTGCTTGTGTCGCAAGGGTTTCACGGTTTCGCATGCTTCTATCGTGAATGAATCTTCCTATGCTCCCAACCACCTGCACCACTCAAAATGAATATGGGCCAGGGGTCCCCTGACCCATATTCATTTTACTGATTTATGCCGTAAAGTCAAGCACTTTTCCGGGCACACATCACTTTCCTGATTCCAAGCCGCAAACCTTAACGCCCGCCAGCGCCATGGCAAACACAAACCAAAACATGCACATGACCCGGGGATAATTCCAAAGGTAATCCGCCAGGCCGCACACAAGGGCACCGCACATGGCCGCGCAGGCGGCACAGGTGATGGTACGGGCGGCGGAGTCGCCGCAGTGGCGGACGGTATGGGCGGCCCGCTTGATGTTCCACAGCATGGAGCTGATGAAACCCGTGATGCCAAGCAGCCCGGCCTCGATCCACACCTCCAGGAAGAAATTATGGGCGTGGACAAAGGGCGCCTTGCCGTGGTAGAGGTTCATATCCTTGATGAAGGCCTGTGTGGCGGCAGTGCCCAGGCCCGCGCCGGAGACGGGGGATTCCCGGATCACGTTCAGCGCCGCCTGATACAGGGGGACGCGGCTGGCCGTGGACGTATCATTGGGATTGGCGATGGTCAAAATGCGGTTCCAGATGGTGGTGGGAATAAACGGTACGCACAGCACGCACACCACCACGAAGGCCGGAATGAGCTTCGGCCGCCACAGGAACACCAGCACCACCATGGCACAGGCGATGCCCACCCAGCTGGCCCGGGAATAAGTCATGCCAAGGGCCACTGCGCCCACCGCGAACACACCGCCGGCGGCCAGCCGGGAAACGGTCCGCTTGGCGCACAGGAGCAACGCCAGCGTCAGGGGCAGCAGCATGATGAGTACCTCGGCAAAGGTATTGGGATTGTCAAAAAAGGACTCCACCCGTCCCGGCATTCCGGCGTTGACCTCCAGATCCACGTAAGAGGCATTGACCTCCACGCCCTGGATGCGCTGCCAGACGCCGTACAGCGAGGACACCAATACACACACGGAGCTGCCGGCGGCCAAGCGCTTCAACTCCTCTCCGGAGCGGACGGCGCTGACGGTGACCAGCACACAAAGCGCCGCGGAAATATGGTAGAACAAAAACCGCAGGGACAACGACGGTGCGTAGGAAAACGCCACCGCCAGGAACATGGCGCCGAAAAGCACCAGCGGATAAAAGCCAACAGACCGCAGGTCCAGCCGGAAGTCCTCTCCCCGGTGCATGGCGCCGGCGTGGAACAGCACCAACAGCAGCGCGAAGCCCACAAGGCTGTACGCGTTGTTCCACCGCTCAAAGGGGATGACCCACAGCAGCATGATGACCCAGGACTGGGCAATGGCGGTCTCATTCCCCAGGCGGAAGGCCAGGCGGGCGAAAAAGCTGTCCGCAAAGGTCCGGGACAGGGCACCGTACAGCAGATGCAACAGACTGGCCGGGAGATTCACCAGCGCTGTCAGGACACGGCAGAGCAGGCTGTCCGGCCAAGCCTGGGCCACGGCCCCCTCCCGGCACAAAACGCCCAGGACCGCGCTGCCGTCGATCTGCCGGCTGCACCATGCGCCGCAGGCCGCCAGGCAGCGGTGGACGGTGCTCTCCTCATAAGCCGCCAGCAGACAAAGCCACAGCTGGTAAATAAAGCTCTCTTTCAAAAGTGTCATAAAACGGTTTTCCTCAGATCCGGTTTTTCAGTCGGTACAGCTGGGTCAGCATGAAGAAGTGGCCTCCCCGCACGAAGTTCGCCACCATCTGCTTATTGGGGCTCAGCCCCTCCGGCTGCACCTGGGCGATAGCGCGGGCCATATCCGGCCGGGCACACAGCTCCCGCACCGCCTGCTGCCGCTGGCGGATGGTCTTGGTGCTGCCCTTGGCATACTCATTGCCGATGGCGATGAGCAGTCCCGCCCAGTTTGTATACTCCCGCCACTGGGGGCGGGCCTCCTCCAGATTGTAGCGCTTGGCCAGGGCCTCCTTCCGCACCATAAAGCGGTCGTAGACCTTCATGAGGTCTTTCATGTACTTGTGGGTGGCGGAATTGGGATTGAGCAGATAGCGGTACAGGGGCTGCTCCGTCACCGCCAGCTTATGGGCGTTGCAAAAATACTCCATCAAAAACAGCTCGTCCTCCAGATAGGCACCTTCAAAGGTGATGCCCGCTTTGCGGATGATGCTGGCGGAGAACAGATAGCGCCAGATGAAGCCATTGAATACCGGCACTTTCAGACGGTCCCCCAGCAGGGGATAGACGATGCCCTCCCGAATACCCTGCTTGTCATAAATGCCGGCGGGAAGCAGCAGCTCCGGCGCCTGTCCGCCGCCGGGCAGCAAATTCAGATGGGCGCAGCCCACCGTGTCCGCCTCCGTCTGCCGGCGCAGGCACCACATAGTCTCCAATGCCTGAGGCTCATACCGGTCATCCACGTCCAAAAAGGCGATGGCCTCGCTGCTGGCCTCCCGCAGGCCCAGATTCCGGGCCTTGCTGACACCGGCATTTTTGCGGACATGGAACACCCGGACGCGGTCCTCCTCCGCCGCCAGGCGGTCGCACAGCTCCGAGGAACCGTCGGTGCAGCCGTCATCCACCAGCAGCAGCTCCCAGTCCTCAAAGGTCTGCTCCCGCACGCTGTCCACACATCCCCGCAGGAAATCCTTTGCCTGATAGACGGGCACGATCACAGAAATACTTGGCATACTACCACTCCTTCAGGCGCGTTTTCGCGCCTCTATAACAAGGGTATTGTACCCGATTCCGGCGGGAAGGTCAACATGGGATTTATATGCTCCCTTTTACCCGGAGTGTTGATGAAATCATCTTCGGTGATTTGTTTGACTGGCTTTATTGCAGACGGTTCTGCGTTATGACATAATGAATTTAATAAAGCGGAACTTGCAGAGGGGTGATGGTATGAAAAAGTTGATGGCATTTGTTTTAATATTGGTTTCTGTACTTGGCTTGGTTGGTTGCCAAAGGGCAATTAAGGGTTCAGAAGTGAATTCATTTCCAGAACCCACAACACTAATTACAGGTAGTATTTATTCGCAAGGACAGGAAAACACTTTTGAAATTGGTTCAGAGGACTATGATCCAAATAATTTATCTACCAACTCTATTGTCAAGTGGTTTTATGATTTGGAATTGACTGCTTGTGATGAACCAGAGGCAGTAGAAGGCAGTGAGGGGTATACCTTTAGGATTGATGGAGAAGATGTTTTTACTTATGAAGATAGATGAAGCATATCTTATCATCGATAGCACCTACTACAAGATAAATAATCCTTCTACCCCTCCAATTAACTAAATTCCAGTTTATTAAGCAATCCCATTTTGGTGCCCTTTCTTTGCTCCGGTCTCCTCCCTCCCCTGCCCTGCCGCTTGCGGACTTTCGGGAAGCGTGGTATACTCTATTCAAAATCTGACATGGGAGGTCCCGCTATGACACAGGACGAACAGTTTATGAAAGAGGCCATTCGTCTTTCCCGGCAGGCCATGGAGCACGGCAACGAGCCCTTCGGCGCCGTGCTGGTGAAGGACGGTCAGATCGTATTCACCAACGAAAACCAGATCTTTACGGAAAGCGACCCTACCTTCCACGGGGAGCTGGGCCTGCTGCGGCGGTTCTGCCACGACACCGGCATCACGGACCTGCGGGACTACACCCTCTATTCCAGCTGCGAGCCCTGCTTCATGTGCTGCGGCGCCATGGTGTGGACAAAGCTTGGCCGC
>JAETPK010000117.1 GCA_021771265.1 Oscillospiraceae bacterium | reverse complement strand
GCTCGGGGAGGAACGGGCGGAGCTCACCCTCCCCGCCGGACAGGAGCTGGTGGAGGTGCGGGAGCGGATGGAGGCCGTGGGCCTCCCCAACTGCGCCGTCACCGCCTTCCACAGCCGGGTGCCCCAGCTTCCGGCAGCGTGGGCCACGCCGGAGCGGCTGGATACCCTGAACTGCCTGGCCATCCGGCTGATGGTGCTGGCGGAGCGGGACTCTCTGGCCCTGATCAAGTACAAGGCGGTGCTGGAGGTGTCGTCCATTTCGAGCCTGGAGGATGCCATGGCGTTGACGGAACGGCTGGACGCCTACAATCTGAATTGGGCAGCCGCCTCTCCAGAGGACGTGGCCCGCGGGGAGCTGCGCCGCTCCATGGGGGAGGAGAATGCCGACCTGCTATGCCGGTACCTGAACCTCTACGGCTACGGAGAGACGCTGATCCAGCAGTACGGGGGCGAGCTGACAGACTACGGTCTGCTGACCCGGGCGGATGGCCAGCCGGTGCAGAAACCGCTGCCGCCCCAGCCCGGGCTGAACGGTATGGGAATGAGGTGCCCCTGATATGGACAAAACAGGACTTTTGCAGCTCCCCGGCAGGCCGGAGGAGCAGGCATGGCTGCGGGAACGGCTGGAGGTGCTGACCGTGCGGGAGGGGATCGCCCTGGACGCGGCCATCCAGCGCCATCCCGCCCAGGACAGTACAGAGGTGGTCAGCCTGCTGGCCAACTTGGACGAGTATGAGGTGTTGGGCGGCATCCAGAGTTATGAGGATCTGGGCCTGTATTACCTGGAGGAGACCAACGCCAGGCTCCTGGCGCTGCGGGACTATATCGACCTGGACAAGCTGGGCAGGCAGTATGAGGAACAGCACCCCGGCCGGTTCGCAGGGGGCTGCTATGTGGTATATCCGCGGAAGGGGGTGACGGGCTTCTATGACGGGGTCAACCTGCCCGGGCCGGACTACAGCTGGAGCCTGCGGCTGAAGCTGGCCTCCTCCGCGGTGCCGGAGGGGGTGTGGCTGGCGCTGCCGGACTACAACGACATCATGGATGTGAGGCCGGGGGAGATCCGGCTGGCCCTGGACGCTCTGGATGTGCAGACCATCCGGGAGTGCACCCTGCTGGAGGCCCGGTGCAGCCTGCCGGGCATCACCGGGCTGGAGGACGCCTATGCCGGCCGGCTGGAGGATCTGATCTACGACGGCCAGAACCTGGGGTTCATTCTCCAGGAACAGAACCAGGGGCAGAAGGATTTCCTCCAGACCTACCTCTGGGCCCTGGAGCATGAGGACTGCACCACCCTGCCCGCCGCCCTGGAGATTGCCCAGCACCTGAACCGCTACCATGTGGTATATACAGACCAGCTTCAGGACGTTGCGAAAGCGGAGTTGCGGTCGGCAGGGAGTACGCTGGACCCAGCAGTTGCCGGCTGCTTCAACCTGGAACGGTACGGGCTGGATTTGCTGCGGAACAAGGGCTATATCCAGACAGCGGACGGCAGGGCTTACATTCTCGGCCCGCATGCTCAGATTCGGGCGCCTATGCAGATGCAGCAGATGTAACCCCAGATCAAATCTATATCAACACGAAACAGGGGCCGTTTTCCCGAAGAGGACAGCGGCCCCTGTTTTTTGTGCCCTTTTTCGGGAGGACGGCCCAGAGGAGGACGTCATGAAAGCAAAAGAAAAGGAGCTCCTGGAGTATCTGCAGCGCTACTGCCCCGGCCGGGAAAACGCCATCAGCGGCAAACAACTGAAAAAGAGGTTCCGCGTCCATGAGGCAGAGCTGCGGAAGCTGGTCCATAACCTGCGGGTGGACGGGGCGCCTATCTGCAGTGACCGCACCGGCTACTTCTACCCCGCCAACGCCTGGGAGGTGATTGCCACAATCGGGCATCTCCGGCGAATGCGGGACGGCGTGGAGAAGGCCATCCGCAGCTTGGAGAGGTCCACGGGGGACTTCCGCCTGCCTGGGGGAGGTGAGGCGGATCGCTAAGCCCTTCTTTCCCTGGGTAGGCGGGAAGCTGTTCCTGCTCCCCTACATCTTCCAGCTGCTCCCCAGGAGGGCGCCCCGCCTGCTGGAGGTCTGCGGCGGCAGCGGCGCGGTGACCCTGGGCCTGGGCGCCGGGTACGCCCCCCTGCGGGTGTACAACGATATCGACACGGATCTGGCCAACCTGTTCCGCTGTGCCCGGGACCGGCCCCTGGCGCTGCTCAGGGAGCTGGACTTCCTGCCCCTCCACGCCAGGGCGGACTTCGAGGTGGTGTTCCGCTTCCTCAACCACGAGTATGACCCCATGGACTACCTGGAGGAGGAGCTCCAAATCGCAGAGGACTACTTCCCGCCCATGGACAGGCAGGAGGTGAAGAAGCTCCTGGTGGGCCGGGCCAACCTGCCGGACGTACAGCGGGCTGCGGCCTATTATCTGAGCATCCGGTACAGCTACAGTGCCACCGGAAACAGCTTCGGCGGGCGCAGCGTGGAGCTGCGCCGCTTCCTCGGACTGCTCCGACGCGCCTCGGACACACTCCAGGGCGTGGTGGTGGAGAACAAGGACTGCTGCGACGTAGTCCGACAGTACGCCCGGCCGGGTGCGGTGATCTATGCGGACCCGCCCTATCTGGAGGCGGAGAGGATGTACGCCCCCTCCTTCGACCTCCGGGACCACGTCCGGCTCCACGACTGCCTGTGCGCCCCGGCGGCGCGGGACAGCCACATCGTCCTGTCCTATAACAGCCATCCGGACATTCTGGACCTCTTCGCCCCGGACTTTTACATTGTGGGCTTTGACCGCCCCAACCCCATGGCCCGGCAGGAGGACGCCAGGTACCACGAGCTGCTCATGACCAACTTTGACCCCGGCCCCATGCTTAACCGCCAGCTCTCCCTGCTGGATAACCCCGGACTGGTATCCAGCGATCGTCCAGAGCTGCGGATCTTGTCCGCCCCCACCGGGCGGCTGCCCCGGGTGTGGGACTGGCCGCAGGACTAAGAATACGAGGTGAAAACAGAAGATGAAATTTACCCTCTGCCATGACACAAGCAAGAAGACCCTGGCCATCCCCCGGGCCGCCCTCCAGCTCTCCGGACTGGAGGACGCGGAGCGGCTGACTCTCCGTGCAGGACATGGCTGCGTGGTGCTCACCCGGCAGGAGGGTGCTGCAAGGGAGCGGCTGGAGACCATCCGGCTGCTCCACGATCTGAACGTCGGCATGGTTGTCCGTCTGGCACTGGACAGCCGTCCGTCCAGCGGCATGCCGTGCAAAAGGGCGTCCGAGGTATTCCGATCCTATGACGCGGAGTTCCTGGACATGCTGGAGCACTGCGGCGTGGATTTGTTCGGGTTGGGCGCCCTGCTGGCCCGGGAGGAGGACGCCCAATGAACCTGCATTACTACACCATGGACGACCTGCGGCTGGGCCGGAGCGGCTTCCTACAGAAAGGCTGGACGGTCCGGCAGCGCCCGGAGCTGGGGGAGGCCCTGGCGCACTACCGGGGCATCCCCATTACCAAGCGGAAGGTGCTGGGCCTGACGGACGGATTCCACGTGCTGGAGCTGGTAAAGAATGTGCCCCTCTTCCCGGACGACCCGGAGGGGGAGGACGTGCTGGCTTCGGAGCTGGGAGAGCCGCTGCCCCAATGGGCGAACACCCCAGAGGCCCGCCAAGCTGTCCGCACCTGTGTGGAGGCCCTGGGTCTCCGCTACCAGATAGAGGGCAAGATCCTGGCACCCATCCCCGTCAACAAAAAGCAGCGACGCAAGAAGCTGGCGGGGAAATACCTCTGGCCCGACGTCCCTGGTAATCCTGCCTCCGCCCTCCGGTGGGTGTATCTGGCCGGGAAGGGCTGGCTGGCCCCCACGGTGCTCAAGGAATCTGCCGCCGTCCTGCCCTTGGTGCTCAAGGTAGTCTGCAAATAAAAAGTCAATAGGGAAATGAAGAAAAATTGAGAGGAGGGGAAAAGGACATGCCAAAAGCAGCCAGCAGGTAAAGGACGCTGGCCGGATTAGCAGGTATGTAGCAGTAAGGATTATTTCTGAGGCAGGATAATCGTTGCTTTGGAGAAACCTTTCCAATCCAAGCATTGCCCGCAGCGGTCACAGTAAGGCTGGTATTCCCGTTCGAGAGTTCTCCCACATTGGGGGCAAACTGGGAAACCAGTCAGGCCGTGAAAGAAGTGAAAGCAGCGGATATGTGTAACCGGCATTGGTTCGCGGAAGGCCATCTCTCGCCAGAGTTCTGAGGGGATCAACAGGTCATTTGGCGTCAGATCAAAACCAACGCAGAGCTTTTCCAGCGTCAGGATCGTAGGCGCAGTCTTGCCCCGGGCAATGTCAGCGAAGTATCTGGAGCTGAGGTCGCATCGTTCCGAGGCGGCTTCATAGCTGAGTCTTCGAGTATCACATAATTTGAGGACGGAGGTGGATAAATTGTCTAAAAACATCTTAATCGCTCTCTTTCTGTCATAAGATGTTTTTAGCGTAAATGCAGTATCGTTCCCCAACAAGGAAGGATGCTTCCTTAATTTCCCTCCAAGGATGCCAGATATTCTTTTACTCTGCCATAGTAGATGCGCAGGAACTTGTTGGCGCCGGCTGTCATGTAAACCAGATAGGGTTTGCCCTCGGCTCGTTTCTTGTCCATGAAACGGTACACTGGATCATCCTGGGGCTGTGTTTTCAGTAGGCAGTCCATAACCAGGAATAAGGCGCGGCGCAGCTCCGGTGCCCCGCTTTTGGAAACCCTCGTACTTTTGGCCTCGTGAGTGCCGGACTGGTCAGCGCCAGGGTCAACACCCGCGAAAGCGGTAATGGCGTTTCGGTGGGTAAACCGGGTCACATCCCCGAGCTCCGCCACGAGCTGAGGGCCAAGAGAATCGCCTACGCCGTGCATGGCCATGACGACGGGATATTCCGGGAGCTGCGCTGCCAGGGCCTGCATTTCAGCCTTGAGCCGTTCCATAGAGGCAGAGATAGCGTTCAGCGCATCAATGGCCTGCCGGACCATGGTTTTGGTCAGGGCGTCCTTGGGGAGCATGGCGATCAGGTCCTGTGCTCCGGCGTGGACCTCAACGGCTTTGCTCTGGCTGAAGTTGTAGCCATGCCGTTTACACCACTTGCGGTAACGCTCGGCAAAGGCAGTGAGGCTCATGTTCCGCACACAGTCCACATGCCAAAAGGTCGTGGCAAAGTCCACCCACTTCTGGCTGCCGTCCTCACGGACAGGGCTGTCAAATAGGGCGTTGACACCGGGATAGGTCTGGTCAAGAAGGGCGATGAGGTTATTTTTCATCATCGTCTTAGTCTTGGTGTATAGACTCTGCTGCCGGTTCAGTGTTTTCAGTTGCATTCGAATCGTATCCATGGGTGTATGTTGGCGCAATTCTGCCCAGTTGTCAATACCGTACCGGGCAATCTTGCGGGAATCCGCCTTGTCTGTTTTCACTTTGCGCAGGGTGTTATTTCCGTAGTCCTTGATGAGCTTCGGATTGACTGCACTGACGAAGACGCCCTCATCATGAAGAAAGCGGGCTACTGGCTCATAGTACCGTCCGGTGTGCTCCATGACTACCCGTGTCTCACCGTCCAGGCTTTTCAAGTAGTCTGCCAGCTCCTTGAGTTCGCTGCCGGTGTGACCAATAGAAAATGGTTTTGCTACCACTTCTCCAAAAGGACGGAGGACAGACACCATGCTCTTTCCTTTGGAAACATCGATCCCTGCAACATTGTTCATATTGATCGCTCCTCATCATGGATTTGTTTTGGCGACCAGCCATTCCACCATTGCCGATCCAATCTATTTGATGACACGGGCGCACCAAGGAGGTGGCTCAACCTGCATAAATCGAACGCTGCGAATGAGAGGCTGGCTGACGGACTTCACTACGGACGCTATGGTCCTTGGAGGAACACATCAGGCCAAGACTCTCTCATTCTAACAGCTTTGGCAACGATGCGGAAAAAGACACGGCTGGCTGCCGTGCCTTAGACCGTAAATACATTGTAATAGGAGGA
>JAETPK010000008.1 GCA_021771265.1 Oscillospiraceae bacterium | reverse complement strand
TCCAGCAGCCGATGCCCAGCACGATGGCCACATCCGCTGCCATCAGCAGATGAAACCAGATGGTGGGGACGGTGGCCTCGATGACGATCTTCCGGAAGTACCGGATGAACAGGTACACCGGATTCAGCAGGAACAGGCACTGGGCCGTGTAGCTGTAGCGGTCGATGGTGTAGAAAATGGCGGACATGTACATCAGCAGCTGGGTAAGCACCGACCACAGATACTGGATGTCCCGGAAGAACACGAACAGCGCCGACAAAATCAGTCCCACACCGATGTTGAACAGCACCAGGCAGGCAATGGGATACAGCAGGCAGATCAGCCGCCAGGTGAACGTGATGTCGTCCAGCACGCAGAACACAAAGAACACGCACAGCGTCAGGCCGAAGTTGATAAGAGTCTGGACGTTCTTGGAAAACAGGAACAGGTACTTGGGCACATTCACCTTGGTAAAGATGCCGGCGTTGCCCATCAGGGAAGTCATCCCCTGGCTGGTGGATTCGTTGAAGTAGCTGAACACCAGGTTGCCGCAGAACAGGTAGGTGGTGTAATGGGGCGTGTTCCGTCCGAAAAACTGGGTGAACACCAGCCGCATCACCAGCAGCATCAGCAGCGGCGACAGCACGCTCCACAGCATGCCCAGCACCGTCCGCTTGTATTTCTTTTTGAAGTCCCGCTTTACCAGTTCCTCAAAGAGGAACTGGTACTGCTTGTATTTTTGAATCATACGCGCTCCCGTTCAATCCCGGAAATACAGGTCCCTGGTGTATACCTTGTCCATCACCGGCTCCAGCTCCGGGCTGTACCGGTTGGCGATGATGACCTGGCTGGCGGCCTTAAATTCCTCCCAGTCCCGGATCACCCGGCTGCCGAAGAACACGTCCTCCTTCAGCGTCGGCTCGTAGATGACCACCTCCGCGCCCTTGGCCTTCAGACGTTTCATAACGCCCTGGATGCTGGACTGGCGGAAGTTGTCGGAATTGGCCTTCATGGTCAGGCGGTACACGCCGATGACGCAGGGGTTGCCGGAAGAGCCGTTGCGGCCCTGGCCGCCGGGGCCGTAGTACCCGGCCTTTTCCAACACCCGCTCGGCGATGAAGTCCTTGCGGGTGCTGTTGGCCTCCACGATGGCGCCGATGATGTTGTTGGGCACCTGGTCGTAGTTGGCCAGCAGCTGCTTGGTGTCCTTGGGCAGGCAGTAGCCGCCGTAGCCGAAGGATGGGTTGTTGTAATAGCTGCCGATGCGGGGGTCGTGGCCGATGCCCTCGATGATCTGGCGGGTGTTCAGCCCCCGCACCTCGGCGTAGGTGTCCAGCTCATTGAAGAAGGACACCCGCAGGGCAAGATACGTGTTGGCGAACAGCTTCACCGCCTCCGCCTCCGTGGAGCCCATCAGCAGCACGGGGATGTCCTCTTTGATGGCGCCTTCCTTCAGCAGCCCCGCGAAGGTCTCCGCCGCCGCGGCCAGGCGCTTGTCCTCCAGAGGCGCGCCCACGATGATGCGGGACGGGTACAGGTTATCGTACAGTGCCCGGCCCTCCCGCAGGAATTCCGGGGAGAAAATAATGTTGTCACTGTGCATTTTCTCCCGGATCGACAGAGTGTATCCCACCGGCACCGTGGATTTGATGACCATGATGGCCTTGGGATTCACCGCCATGACCTGCCGGATGACTGCCTCCACGGAGGAGGTGTCGAAGTAGTTTTTCACCGGGTCGTAGTTGGTGGGGGTGGAGATGATGACGTAGTCCGCCTCCCGGTAGGCGGCGTCCCCGTCGGTGGTGGCGGTGAGGCGCAGGGGTTTGGTGGCCAGATACTCCTCGATCTCCCGGTCCGCCAGGGGGGACTTGCGGGCGTTGATGAGGTCCACCTTTTCCCGCACCAGGTCCACCGCTGTCACCTCGTTGTGCTGGGAAAGGAGCACGGCGTTGGCAAGGCCAACGTAGCCGGTGCCTGCAATTGTGATTTTCATTGTATCAGTCCTTAAAATTATTACTTGAGTAGCGGATGTAGAGGAATAGTAGGCTCTGCCGAAAACGCAAAAAGCTATACCAACCAGGTAATATTCAGTGCCCACGAAGTCACCATTACCGATGTGTAGCACACAATATATCTCGTTCGATCATAAATCAACCCATTCTCGAATATCTCTGTCTGATATTTTCCAAGGGACTTTAGAGTCCATATGCGCTAAATCACAGAAGGAGCAAAATGGAGTTGCACTGGAACAGAACGCAAATATATCATGCGCACTTGTTGCCGTGTGCAAATCAATAAAATCATTGCTGCTAATGCTAAACTGCTGCTGAATCCCCTCTTCTTTCATTTTCTTGTTCAAAATATCTGAAAAGCCACAAGCAGGACAGCGATACAGTCTGCCATTACGTAGCTGTGCACAGTCAACATATGGGCACTGTACATAAGCTCCATGCATATTAAAGGTTCCTTTTGGATTCATCGGAATTCTCCGAAAACATTCGATAGGCTTTTCACCACCAGCAGAGAACACATGAACTCCTTTAGCTTTCACATATGCAATCAACTCTTCATAATCAACATTGATGGGGTATCGCGTAAACTTAATAGCCACATCATTTGTACGTAATACATTCCAAAAGCTATCAGGCATTTTTCTGACTAAGATGCCATTTGTTGTGTAGTCGATCCGTGCATGTGGGAATACTTTTCTTGCAATAACAGCAAATGCATCGGCTCGCTTGTGAAGAAGTGGCTCACCGCCCAATAGGTGTATTTGGCTTACTCGATCCCCAATAATGTTATTCAATGCAATCAGATCCCGTTCAAAAGCATCTGGAGATGCAAATGTTTCTTCTGCAATAGGAGAGAAAGTACTACATGATCTACAGTTCAAATTGCAGTGCTCTACGAGATGATAATCTAGGTGCTCCAGCACATTTCGAAAGACGGTTTTCGAAATTGCATTGATAGTATCTATATGGGAGGACTCCATGCGTTCTTTTAATCGATGTTCTACTTTTCCAAAAAGATCTCTTTGCTGAACAAGTAATTGGCCAATTTGTTTTTTCTGAATTGCAGAAGTGTCCTCAAGCCAACCATTTAAATCTTGCAGCTTTGTAATCACTCCATTATTCTGCGCTGTTAATTTTTCGTCTAGGCTTTTAATCAGTTCGGCGTTTTGCGCCTTTAGTTCAGCATTCAGCCTCTCCAGTTCAAAGTTCTTGTCCCTAGACTCCTGTAGAAGTGCCAACATCGTTTCATTTTGGGTTTGATATTCATGAATCTGCTGCCCAATAATCTTTGTCTGCCAAAGTAAACGGTTCCAGCGTTCATCCTCTTTTTTTCGCTTACTCCTTTTTGGCACTATGCACTTATGATAACGAATGCTGCGCAGTGGCGTCAATAAAGCATGTCCCACACGATATGTGCGAGAATGCAGTACGGTTTCTAATGTCTGTTCCTCGTTTTCTCCTTCCATGGACAAATAATCTGTGGTCCATAAAATCTTCAGAGTCTGGAGGAAGCTGTTGTTTTCCAACAATTTTTTTGATGCTTTTAACGTGCGGGGAATCCACATGACAACATAGCCAACGCGGTAAGACGCAGATGCATAGATTTTGCGCAATTGTTCTCCGGCATCATCAAATGAATCCTGCGCAGGCCCGGACCTTAGAGATTGAGTTTTTAATGCGGTGGAAACGTCGTTCTGAATGAGCACGCGGTAATTATTCCCGAATAGGCGCAGACATTCCATAATATCATGGATTTCGTCATCCGCAAAAGCAACGGGATTCGGCTCCATGAAGCTTTTGTTGTTCAAAAGGTACGGGAGAACGGTCTCTGAATAGTGATTCCTATAAAAATAGCTACGGGCATCTTCAGACATGGCCGCCAAATCTTTATACGTAAGACCGCTAAGTTTTTCGATAAATTCACCCTGATTACGCCAGCGCAAGCTATTAGAAGGAATAAAATCGGTAATAGACATACGCTTGACACTGTCGTAGGCAAAGACAGGAATTCCTACGGATAAGACCTCCAGCGTAAGTTTGTAAGAAACAACCGGGAATGGCTCAATAAATATATCTACGTGATAATTTAGCAAATCACGCGGAATATTGTTTGACCACTCAATATTAACGAACGCACTCGCTGGAAGGCCTGCGGCGCTTAATCGACAACAAAGCTCTTCTTTAACGTCATCTGGAATCGTACCAAAATGGTAATGTATGCCATGAGTTTTTTGCAGGAGGGCCAGTACATAATCGATATAGCGGTACGGCGGGCCGCCATTGATTTTATAAAAACGTGCTGCTCCACTGGCGGTAATGAGCCGATCATGATTTGCAAAAGGAACATATTGTAAATCCCCACACCCCTTGGCCCCTTCATCCCATGTAGGAATATAGATAACACGCGATCCAAACCGTTTAGACAATAACGTGAAGTCAGCAGGGCGTTTTGCAATGATCGTATCAATATTCGGGTTGGTGATACCACATAGATAACCATGGTCAAAAGAAAACAGACAAATGTTTTCACAGACGCCTGCCTGCATTAACGCCGGTCCATATACGTCATTATGTGAACAATAGTAATACGCCCTGTATGGCGAAATTTCAACAAGTTTATCACTGAAATAAGTAAGTTTGCTATTTGCGTCTTTTGGAGGGCATACTAATGTTAAATTTGAATACTGATTCAAAATATTGAGAGTGTTCTGAGGTACCTCATCCATATTGGTAACAAAGAGAAAGACCTTCTTATTATGATAAGCGCGTATCAATTCCAAAATCTCAGCAAATATCCCTCCCCCCTGCGGATTGAGGACGCCATTGATAATGCAGATATTATTGATATCACTAGCGTTCTGGCGTTGTTCGGGATGATGGATACGCTGTATATAACCCAGGGAAGCGCAAAGCGTATCCATATAATCTGAGCAAAATGCTTCTCGCAGAACAAAGTCTTTTTCTGCAAAAGCAAACTGGGAGACATATTTTCGTATATTACTCAGGCAGTCTTCTATTGTCATTTCCGGATAGCGACGGACCTGGTTAGTTGCGGTGTTCAATTTACTCTTATTAAAAGCGAGCAGCCGATCTGCCGCCTCACGCTCAAAAGATGTGGAGACATTTTCTTTATGCTGACTTTGGTAGTTAATCTGATACTCAAATTGCTGCTTTTCTTGTAATCCGGACCAAATACCATTATGTTCAAAGGTATATGCCGACCCGACAAAATCTAAAATGCGGATCTTTTTTCCGGAATACATCAAATGAAAGGTTGTCCGAGGCGTATCACCGCGATACAATGTCATATTAAAGTACTCCGGGACATTGCCACGAAATATATTGCGGTACACATACGTAGCCGTATGAAAATAACCACTGTTTTGAGTCAAAAAATCCACATAGTTGAACTCACGCTTATTGCTGCGGGCTGGAACATTAACCTTCCCATCACCCAAATCAAGAATGTAATAAGTCGCAGTACCCACATATTCCTGATCGACATCCTTGTCCAAAAAGTCTACTTGACGCTGTAATTTATTTGGAATTGTATAATAATCATCTCCGTCCAGCACGCAAAAGTAATCCCCACGCGCATTGCTCAGTCCGACAAAAAAACTTCTAGCATTGCCGGAGTTTTCAGCGTTGTTAAAAATCCGAATATGTCCGTGAGTCTGTTGATAATTTTCCGCAATTTCCAGTGTGTGGTCTGTTGAAGCATCGTTAATAATTAAGACTTCATAATCAAAAGTGCTCCGCTGCATGAAAATAGAGTCTAATGCGCGCGATAATGTGTTTTCCACATTAAAGCACGGCATAATGATTGATAATTTCATTTCTGTTGCTCCTTCATTTTTTCCAGCCATTCTTCGCGAAGCAGCCTATACCATTTCAAATCATGCAAAACACCGCCAATCAGCAAATGCTTTTGAAACATTCCCTCATAGATGAACCCATAACTTTGATAAAAATGATCGGCTCGGCGATTATCCGCAAGCACATTTAAATAAATTCGTTCTAAGCCCAACTCTTCAAAACCATAGCAAAGCATTTCGTCGGTAGCAAAAACAGATGCGCCTGTACCATGGGCATCCGCGCAAAAGCTAATTGCATATTCCGCGTTTCGGGCAACCAAGTCAATATGTTTGAGACTGATAGTACCTAAATATTCATCATTATCGTCAACGCAAGCCCGATGCACACTTTCGCCGTCTTCATGTGCATTGGAAATAAATGTGGCAACACGTTCGGGCGTGAAGCCCGAAAAATCTGTTGCAAAAAAGCAGTTAATCGCAGGGTCATGCATCCAAGACAACATTTTTTTAGCATCTTTTTGTTGAAGCTTTCTTATTTGCATAGTATGCACAATCTCCCCTTTAAAAACGATTAATCACATCAATAACATAGGTAATTTGTTCGTTTGATATACCGTAGTACAAAGGTAAGCTCAGTTCAGTTGCGCTGATCTCCTCCGCAATAGGGAGACTTCCCTTATTCATATGGAACTCTGCATAAGCGCCCTGCAGATGCATGGGAATGGGATAATGTTGATTGGTTCCGATACCGGCCTCACTCAAATAATCGGCCAAACGATCCCGCTGATCACAACGAATGGCAAAAATATGCCAAACTGGCTCACATTCTGGCAATACATATGGCAAAACGATTGCAGAATTATGAATTTCATTCAGATAACGTGCTGCTATACGCCGACGCTCCATATTCATGCGATCAAGGTGGGGAAGCTTAGCAGCTAGAAAAGAGGCCTGCAATTCATCAAGGCGCGAATTATGCCCTTTGAAAATATGATGATATTTATAGTCTGACCCATAATTTCCCAGAGCACGAATCTTGGCGGCGACGGCTTTGTCATTTGTTACTGCAGCGCCAGCATCTCCCAACGCTCCAAGATTTTTACCAGGGTAAAAGCTGAATCCAGCAGCATCACCGAAAGACCCTATATGCCGTCCTTTGTATGTGGCCCCATGCGCCTGAGCACAGTCTTCGACAATATACAAGCCATGTTTTTTGGCAATAGCTACAATAGGATCCATATCAGCGCTTTGCCCATAAAGATGAACAACCATAATCGCTTTTGTCTTTGCAGTAATCTTAGGTTCAATACAAGTAGGGTCGAGATTATAAGTACGGATGTCCGGCTCCACAAATATAGGTGTCGCACCAGTATAGCTAATAGCCAAAGCCGATGCAATATATGTATTGGATGGTACAATAACTTCATCACCAGCCCCGATACCCAAAGCTTTAAGTGATAGCATCAAGGCATCAAGGCCATTGCCACACCCAATACAATAATCGACACCACAGTAGTCAGCAAACGCTTTTTCAAAAGCTTCTCCTTCAACGCCCTCAATATACCAGCTGCGCCCATACACACGAGCAAACGCTTCACGCAAATCGGTGTCTAACTCGCATTCCAGGGGTTTTAAACTAACAAAGGGTACTGTCATTACTGTTTATCTCCTTTGATATACTCAAGAAACTCTTTATAATTACGAATATAATCCGATTCATCATAAAACTCGGATGCAAGCACTACCAATACGGTGCCTTGAGAAAAATCATACATCTCTCTCCAGAGGGCATGCCCAATATAGAGGCCTTCATCTGGTGAATCTAAAGTTACAACGGCTTTTTCAACACCATCATCCAGCAAAACCTTACAGCTACCATGCATACAGATCAATACCTGTTCAAGTTTCTTATGGGCATGAAAACCTCGGCAGGTTCCCGCATCCATTCCATAAATATAATAGATACGACGAACAGAAAATGGAATCTCTTTTCCGCTTTCAACTGCAACCAGCGCCCCTCTACTATCTTTGTGTGTGGTGAATTTTTGCTTAATGATTTCCATTTATTTTCTCCTTTTTATGTGTTTTCTATAGGAAAACCAAGCATTAACACATTGCCAAGCAAAATGCAGTCCAAGTTCACCAGCTAAATACTTTTTTATGATCTGTTCTTCAGGGGAAATCCGTCGCAGGACCTCTTCATACTCCAGCGCCGTATATGTGACAAACTGTTGATATGAAACATAAAACAGCTGCTCAAATTGCACAGGATCCAAATACGGGCCAGCTTGCGACAGGAACTCTTTTATATCACATAGAGCATCAGTTAAGTCGCAAGGATCTATTTTTTGCAAAAAATTTGCCAGATAAGGAAGCGAGTCATGATAGACATAAGAATTTACGGCCATAATGTTTGCCTCCATGCAAATATCATGAACGAGTTTTCGTCCCTCGATATGTGCATGAAACATCTTTTTTGTGTAAATATGGGACAGCGACTGGGACCGTGTTGTGTTATTGCGGTAAAAATAGATACTGTGTGGAGTAAATACACAGCGGGGATTAATGGCTGCAACACGGGCTAGAAAAATTAAATCTTCGCAGACAGAAACCTCCGGATAGCGAATATGCTCCCGTTCTAGCAAGTCGCGCCGAAAAAGCTTGTTCCATGTAGTCGGCATGGCAAACAGCAGCTCGAATGGTGTCTGGTTGCCCAATTTACTTTGAAGGCGAACTCGAGTTTTTAGTCCTTGGTCGTTAAACTCAGTAAATTCACCAATGACAACATCTGCGTTATCTGCAGCCCGTAGCATTTGTTCATAAGCTCTTGTTGGCACCATATCATCACTAGCGCAAGTAGCAACCCACTCTCCAGTAGCTTGATCTAATCCATAATTCAGAGCTGATACCACACCGCCGTTTTTTTTATGGAATACACGCAAACGAGAGTCAGTCAGCGCAAGCCTGTCTAGGATATTTCCAGTTTGATCGGGTGAGCCATCATCTACAGCAATAATCTCTATATTTTTTTCGCTTTGCCGCAGCAGCGACAATACTGCTTTTTCCACATAGTTTTCATGCCCATATGCAGGAAGCACAATGCTAATCTTGGGAATCATACTGTTCCTCACTTATTGCGTGATATAAATTTTGGTACACAACGGCCTCCTGCTCCAGGAGAGGAAACGATGCTGGCTGATATTTGTCCCAATCAAATTGCAGAGCCCTTTGTAGCGCAGCTTCCAATGATGCAACATCTCCAGCCTCAAACAAAAAACCATTTTGCCCCTCAACCAACGCTTCCGGCATGGCACCCATGTTAGAGGCAATACCTAAGCAGCCGCAGGCCAACGACTCACGCAGAACAAAATTATATGTTTCGTACCACATAGACGGAACCACAACACAATCCGCCTGACAATAAACATCGGGCATCTTATCAGCACTGATTTCTCCTCCAAACATAATGCGAGTATCTTTATGAGCCTGCGCTTTCAAGGCTCTCACATAAGCTGGATCCCCGCCGCCATAAATTGCCAAAGAAATATCTCCGGGTGTATTGATAAACGCCTCTATCAAAAGGTGTATACCTTTTAAGTGGGAAAGCGTACCAGCATAAAGAAAACGTTTTGTTCTTTTTCTACTAACTGATATGTAAAATTGTTTCCCAATACCATGTGGCACGACATGAACGGTTATGGAAGGAAACTCTTGTTGCATGATATTGGCTACAAATCGTGAAGGACATGTAATCATAGAAGCATACTGAACAAAGCTGTATGATTTTTGATATCTGTCACAAGCATCTTTTACGCCATATGTTTTACAGGTCCTACAGTTCTGGCCTTGGCAGCTCCCGCCACAAAACTGTCCATTTTTTTTCACCATAGTTGCATAGTGGCAAAAGATATTAAAATCCGTGAGAGTCAATATGTATGGAATTCCCATTTCACGGCACACTTTCGAAAATGCAGCAAACGGCTGCGGGTAGGCCATATGGATAACGTCAGGATGGTATCGTTTAATCATAGCATGAGCATAGACCTGCATGCTATGATCGTCTGGCCGAATCGCATCATAATAAAGTCCGCGTGGCGCACGATTATATCTGAACTGTGTAACCGGGATTCCGTCATACTCGAACTCACACCACAGAATATGTCCTGTGTGGTATGGATATTGAGACTTTTGTCGTTTGCCCAAAGTAATGACTCTTACATGATTACCGAGCTTCTGCTGCTCTTTTGCTAAGTTCAAAATAAAGCGTTCCGTCCCTCCTTGCTTATCTGGAAAGAAATAATGTAACAGGTAGCAAATTGTCAACGGTCGCGTAGAAGCCAAAGCTGGTATAGCCGAATCTCTGTACGTATCAAGAAACGTTGGTACTGTCCGTATCAAATTAGGACGAAATCGATAGCGATCAACGACGAATTTTTCCCAGGCCTTCGATATTATCATACGTGTGCCAAAATGTTGCCACGAATTGATATAATACAATGCTCCTTTTTTCAATCGTTTCATAAATCTCCCCCACGCGATAAACCAGCCCTTTTATCGATTGCCATACATTCTCTCGTAATACTTTTGATATTCGCCATTTATAATAGTTTCCCACCAGTTACGGTTATCAAGATACCACTGAATAGTTCTTTGAATACCGTCCTCAAATTTAGTAACTGGAAGCCATCCCAATTCCTGATGGATGAATGCAGGATCAATAGCGTAACGCATATCATGTCCCTTCCGGTCAGCGACATAAGTGATTAAGCTCTCTGGTTTGCCTAGTGCCTTGCAGATCAACTTCACAATATCAATGTTTCTCATCTCGTTGTGTCCGCCGATATTATATACTTCTCCCTCTTTACCCCTTTCTAAAATCAAATCGATAGCAGCACAGTGATCCTCTACATAAAGCCAATCTCGCACATTCAATCCCTCGCCATATACTGGCAAAGGCTGATCAGCCAATGCATTGGCAATCATCAAGGGAATAAGCTTTTCTGGAAACTGATAGGGACCATAATTATTAGAACAACGGCTAATAGTAATCGGCAATCCATAAGTTCGCTGATAGGCATTGCACAGCAGGTCTGCACTGGCCTTAGATGCGGAATAGGGAGAAGATGTGTGCAGCGGCGTCTTTTCCGTAAAGAATAAGTCCGGTCGATCCAGTGGCAGGTCCCCATATACCTCATCAGTAGAGACCTGATGATATCGTTGTATACCATACTTACGGCAGGCATCTAAAAGCACCTGTGTACCCATTACATTCGTTTCCAAAAAAACAGCAGGATTTTCAATAGAACGGTCCACATGGCTCTCTGCCGCAAAGTTTACAATCACATCAGGTTTTTCTGTTTTAAAAATTTCATAAACAGCAGTACGATTTGCAATGTCAGCTCGAATGAATTTAAATTTTTTATTATTTATCATAGAATCCAATGTAGCCAGATTACCTGCATAAGTCAATTTATCCAAACACAGCAGATTGTAATCCGGGTGCTTCCGATGGATATAAAAAATAAAATTGCTTCCGATGAACCCTGCGCCACCGGTGATTAACATTTTCACGATAAACCACTCTTTCGCTTCCGTTATTGTCCAGTGCTCTAGATACTGGCTAGCCTTAAAATTTGCCCTTTAGCACATTTAGCAGATGTATACCATAAGGAGACTTACCATACGCCTTTGCAGCTTTTTCCAATGTCTCATAGCTAACCCAGCCATTTCGGTAAGCAATCTCCTCCAGCACCGCTATTTTCACGCCTGTGCGTTTTTCAATAGCACGAACGAAATCCGTAGCATCATTCATAGAGTCTACTGTTCCTGTATCCAGCCAAGCGTAGCCACGTCCCAAAGTAACAACATCAAGGGTCCCCTCTTTCAGATAAATACGGTTCAAATCAGTAATTTCTAATTCTCCCCTGGCAGACGGCATTAAGGATTTTGCACGTTCACAAACCTTTTTATCATAAAAGTATAGACCAGTTACAGCATAGTTAGATTTGGGTAAAGCTGGTTTTTCCTCAATGGAAATTGCTCTGCCGTTTTTATCAAACTCTACAACTCCAAAACGTTCTGGATCATCCACATAATAACCAAATACTGTTGCCCCCGCTTCCTGCATCACTGCTTTGCGCAGAATGCTGGTCAAACCGGCGCCATAAAATATATTATCCCCCAGAATCATCGCACATCGATCATCGCCTATAAACTCTTCACCAAGAATAAATGCTTGGGCAAGACCGTCAGGTGTAGGTTGCGCTTTATAAGAGAGTCTTATGCCGAATTGGCTTCCGTCGCCCAAAAGCCGCTCAAAATTCGGCAGGTCATGAGGCGTCGATATAATTAAAATGTCTCGAATTTCTGCAAGCATCAAAGTAGATAGCGGGTAATAAATCATTGGCTTATCATAAATAGGGAGCAGTTGTTTGGATGTAACCATGGTCAGAGGATAGAGCCGTGTGCCACTACCGCCAGCAAGAATGATTCCTTTCATTAAACAACCTCCGTTCATTTGCAAGCAAACAAAATAAATCTTTATGATTCCTTACACACCACTTCAATCTTCCAGAAATCTATCTAGCTTGCACCTGTCTGCTGTGGCATTAGACTTCTGACCCTAGCGATATGACGTTTCAAATATTATAATAGCAAAACAAATTTAGCCCCATGCATACAGATATTTAGCTGTATTTTGGATTCATTGGAAACACACTATTCGTTCTAAATTTAAAAAGCATCCCAGATTTTTATTTAATAATTCTATATCTACCAAGACATCTTTATTATTATATTTCAAGAAGCAGAAACCACAGGTAAACATACCTTTCCATCAAAAAGTTTGTCCCCATTTTCAGCGTTATAAGCGTCATAAATATCTCTTGTAGTTTAACACCTTATAGTTACCATTTCAAGCAAATCTGGCGTTTTCATACATTCGCCTTTCATGTCAATGTTTACACTTTCATCCGTTATTTAATGTGCGCCACTAGGTTGCATAATCAAACAATTCGGTATTGACTGAACCTGATACTCTTTATAAATAAATCCATTCCATTGTAGAATTCTTCAAGGATATCAAATTACCGACACCATTATCTGCACAATGTAAGGCTATCACTTCTATTTCAGCAATAGGTAAAATTATCGATTTAACCATGCAGGCACTTTCCAAGTCGCTGTTCCTGATTCCAAAACTACTTCTGGGCTTCGTGACGTATGTTGTGCCAATCTCTATATTATCTCCACCTCCATGTTACTTCCGGTAGTGGCCAAGCATCCGTTGTGAAACCCATTAAATCCCTTTTAGTTGACATAAGTCGAAACAATTGGTATGATGCGGCAGATTGTTGCTTTTGCGTTTAACTTCGGTGACGCTTCTGCAGTTACATTCTCTGCGCTGATGGTCTACCTGAACACGGCGGATTTTCCGTATGACCACTGGATTAAATTTGCGCGGAAGCTATTTTTGGTCCAGGTACTGGGACCGCTCTGATGACAATTACTCAAATAATTGTCTTAAACTGATCACAGAAAAGTTACAAGCTAACTATTGCACCCCCTTGATTCCTGCAACTTATCTCCTCCTAAGGCGTCAGCTGACCGAAGGAGCTAACCTTTAACCCCACCGTTCCCTTTTGTGTCATCCATACACAAAGACATCTCCGAGCGGCTGCCGCAGTTTAACCGGGCACTGTATTTGCAGGTGAAGGAAGTATTGGAAGTCAACAAGGCCCAGCGGCACATCCGGGGCGGTATCGCCACCCGGAAAAAATACCGCGGCAGCTGAAACGAAACGGAGGTATGGATATGCCAAATCGTCTCCAGAGCCAAGACGGGCAGATGGAGCGCCAGACCCCCCCGCCGCCCGCTTCCCGGGAACCGCCCGTGCGGCGGTGGCCCCACCCCGTCAGCGGTGTGGAGCCAGCCCGGGAGGCGGACCCCATGCTGCACTATATCCGCTGCGCCCTCTCCTATCAAAACCAGCAGCTGGCGGATATCAAGGCCCTGCTCCAGCGGCTGGTGGTGGAGCGCGGAGAGGACCCGGAAGAATAACGGCGGCTTCGTCATTTTCCTCTTGTGTTTTTCGGAAAGCCGTCCTATAATGTTGTAAGTGTTATGTAAATCTGCAAAAGAGGACTACCGCGGCCGCGCCGCGTCTGCAAGGAGCAATCACCCTATGGCAAAAAGACACCGCCGCCGGCGCAGCTGGAGCCGGACCATTTTACTGTTGGTTTTTGTCGTGGCCGCCGTATATGCCGGCGCCCACTGTCTGTTCCGGGCGCCGGAGCTTTTGGATGAGGTCCGCGCGGAGAGCGCCGGCCCGGAAAAAGCGCCGGCGGACACCACGGCGGAGGAGGCGGCCGCGGCGGCGGCTTTGGCCGCCCACACGGCGCGGAAGGACAACTTTTACACCATACTGGTCTCCGGCGTGGATGACGGCAACGGCGGCAGCGACACCAACATTCTGGTGGCGGTGGACGCGGAAAACGGCACCATTCACGGCGTCAGCATCCCGCGGGACACCAAAGCCGTCATCAACGGCGGCACCCACAAGATCAATTACGCCTATAACCACGGCGGCACCCGCCTGCTGGCGGACACCATCTCCGCCCAGCTGGGCATCCCCGTGGACTTCACCGTGACGGTGGATCTGGACGGCTTCGTGGCGCTGGTGGACGCCATCGGCGGCGTGGATTTTTACATTCCCGTGAATATGGACTACGATGACCCCGTCCAGGGGCTCTCCATCCATTATCAGAAGGGTACCCGGCACCTCACCGGCCAGCAGGCCATGGAAGTGGTCCGTTTCCGCCACAATACGGACACCAGCGTGGTGGCCTACGGCAATGAGGACATCGGCCGCATGAACACCCAGCAGGAATTTTTGAAGGCCGTGGCCCGGCAGACCCTGACGCTGTCCAATGTGGACAAGGTGGGCTCCTTCGCCAAGATCTTTCAGCAGTATGTGGAGACGGACCTGACCTTGGGGAACCTTGCCTGGCTGGGCAAGGAGGCGATCTCCATGGGTGTCGACAACATTTCTTTTTCCACGCTGCCCGGCGAGTGGAGATCCCCGTACATCTATCTGGACCAGGGCGCCGTTCTGACTCTGGTCAACGAATCCTTAAACCCCTACGTAGAGGACCGGGTCATGGAGGATCTGAACATTCCTTCCTGACCGCTCCGCCCCCGCACAAAGGAGGTGCGCATCCATGAAACGCCGTGTTTCCGCCCTGACGCTGGCGCTGTGCCTGCTGCTGACCACGCCGGTCCTGGCCGCCGGCCGGCCTGCCCGTGTCAAAGCATACGATGGGCAGTTTTCCGACCTGAGCACGGATTCCGCCTTTTATGAAAACGTGGCAGCCCTATACGAGTACGGCCTCTCCGTGGGAAAGGCCGACGGCACCTTCGGTCTGCGGGACCCCGTGACCGTGGGGCAGCTGCTCATCTTCACCGCCCGGGTCCGCAGCCTGTGGCTGAGCGGCGACCCGGAGAGCGGCGCCGCCTCTTTCCAGACGGAGGATCAGCGGGCCTGGGAGCCCTATCAGCTGTACCTTCAGGCGGAGGGCGTCATTGGAGCGGAGCTGGACGGGCTGTATACCTCCGCCGCCACCCGGGCCCAGGTGGCCCATGTGCTGGCCTCCGCCCTGCCGGAGGACGCACTGCCGCTCATCAATGATGACCTGGTGACCCAGGGATACGCCGCCCGGCGGTATATCACGGACGTGACGGAGTACACGCCCTACTATCAGGACATTCTGTTCCTCTACCGGGCGGGCATCTCCCAGGGCAGCGGCGCCGACGGCGCCTTTTACCCCCAGCAGTCCATCACCCGGGGCGCCCTGGCGGCCATGCTGACCCGCATGGCGGACCCGGCGCTGCGCATCACCCTCACCTGGACCGTGGAGCCGGAGGTCCCCTCCGCCGCAGGCACCACCCTGAGCAGTCTCGTCCCCGCCGGCACCTATATCGCCTCCCCCGCCACGGCGGACGAGATGGACGAGTCCATCCGCTACATGCTCTCCAGCGGTCAGAGCACCCTGACCCTGCAATATGATTCCCTGTCGCCTGTCACCGCCCGGAAGGCCATGGAGCAGGCCCTGGCCACCGTAAAGACCTACTGCGAGCAGTGCTACAACACCGTCTCCTGCACCTACGGCGCTGACGGCACCCTGCGCCTGACCTTCTCTGCCGCCAATTCCGGCGGGAACCTGTCCGCTTACCGGGAGGAGACCATGGCCGCCGCCCTGGCCGTTCACGACCAGCTGTGGGAGGACGGCCTGCTCACCGCCGACATGACGGAGCGGGAAAAGGCCCGGGTGTATTACACCTGGGTCTGCGACAACTGTGTGTATGACTACGGTGCCTCTGACAATTCTCTCAGCCACATTCCATACAGCCTGTTCACCCGGGGCACCGCCGTGTGCGACGGCTACACCGGTGCCTACAACCTGCTTTTAAAGCTGGAGGGCATCCAGTGCACCGCCCTGGCCAATGACGAGCACATCTGGACTGTGGCCACGCTGGACGGCACCCATGTCCACATTGACACCACCTGGGCTGACAGCGGCAGCACCATCGACTATACCTACTTTGCCATGACGCCCAGCCAGTCCTGGAGCCATCACTCCTGGTAAACAAAAAATTCCCCAGACCAGAAGTCTGGGGAATTTTTTTCGCTTACAGATGATGGTCCCGCAGGAGCCGCTTTGCCTGCTCCCACAGCTCGTCACTGACCGTCTGGACCACCACGACCTTTTGCACCAGCTCCGGCAGGGCCCGCACCAGCTCCGCCTCCACCAACGTCTCGTTGGTCAGGTCCGCCGAGGGACAGCCGGCGCACTGGCCCAGCAGCTTCACGTACAGCACGCCGCCCTCCAGATGGTCCACCTCCAGCTCGCCGCCGTGGGCCCGCAGGGCGGGACGCACTCGTTCATTCAGCACAGCCTCAATTTTTTCCAGGTCCTCACGCATGGGTCGTTTCCTCCTTTTCCGCCGCCTTTGCCGCGGCGATCTCCTCCCGGATACGATGCCGGGTATCGTCAAATAGCAGCTCCCGGTTGTGGCGGAAATAGGCGTCACAGCCGAAATTTTCCACGAACCAGCTGGTGTCATAGCCAGCGGTAACCTCCGTCACAAAAACGACCAGCTCCTGGCCCTGGCCGAAGGTCTGCTCCAGAAAGCGGAACGCATGGTCAAACCGCTGGCCGGTCTCCGCCGCCAGGGTCTTCCGCCGCTCCACCTCTCCGCCGAACCAGGCCCGGACGGCGTCCATGGCCTCCGCCGGCGCGGTCAGGTCCTCCCGCCGGAGCCGCTGGCAATATTCCTCCAGGGCATTCAGCTCCCGCTGGCGCAGGTCCCGGTCCTCCTTTGTCAACTGGCCGGCCTCCTTGGCCCGTTTCATGGCCTCCTGCCGCTTCCACACCAGCTGGCCCAGCACCGCCGCCGGCTCCGCCTCGGCGACCCTGTCCCTGAACTCCGTCAAAGCGGCGTGGAGGGCCGTCACCAGAACGTCCTGACGGCGGACCGTCGCGGCGGATTCCGCCAGACGGCTGAGCACCAGCCCCATGACGGAGAGCTTTTCATCAAAGGGGGCGGCCCGCAGCTCCGACACGGTGATGGCCTGCCATGTCCCCGAGAGGATGTCCTCCACGTGGTAGGTCTTCTGGTATTTGTAGTACAGCTCCAAATAGTTGGCAAAATCCTTGGCCACCCGGGGCAGCTGGATATACTGGCCCACCACCTCCCGGTCCACCCGGAGTCCCAGCTTTTCATAGGCGAAGATCAGCTCGCTGAGGTCCTCCCAGCCCCGGGCGGTGGCAAACTGCAAGCCGTCCGCCGTATTCTCAATGCGGTAGAAATTGTCCTTCTTGATGTCCAGATACGAGATCACGGCGCCGTGGAGGCCCTTGCGGTAGGCATATTCCTTCCACACGGCGAAGTCCTCGGCCACATCGATGCGCTTCACCCGGTCCAACGTCACCACATCGAAGTCCCGGACGGATTTGTTGTACTCCGGCGGGTTGCCCGCCGCCACGATGAGCCACCCCTCCGGCAGACGCTGGTTGCCGAAGGTCTTGCACTGGAGGAACTGGAGCATCATGGGCGCCAGGGTCTCGCTGACGCAGTTGATCTCGTCCAGGAACAAAATGCCCTCTTTGATGCCCGTCCGCTCCATCAGCCGGTACACGGAGGCAAGGATCTCGCTCATGGTGTACTCCGTGACGGAGAACTCCTCTCCGCCGTAGGTGCGCTTTTCAATAAACGGTAGGCCGATGGCGCTTTGCCGGGTGTGGTGGGTGATGGTATAGGCCACCAGGCCCACGCCGGTCTCCGCCGCGATCTGCTCCATGATCTGGGTCTTGCCGATGCCCGGAGGGCCCATCAGCAGCACCGGCCGCTGGCGGACAGAGGGGATGAGGTAGTTGCCCAACTCATCCCGGGTCAGATACGCCCTCAGCGTATTGGTGATCTCCTGCTTTGCCTGTTTGATATTCATATCCGTTGCTCCTTATGCCCCCGGTATACAAAGGGCGATCCGCATTACAGCTGGGGCAGCTCGTCCCAGTCCAATTCATCGGGGAATTCCTTCGCCGTCTTCTCCACGGCCCGCTCCAGGTCTTCCACGGTCAGCACCAGCCGGATGGCCCAGGGTGGGACCTTCACGCTGAGGGGCGGCTCCCCCAGCAGCACGAAGGCCGTCTCATAGGGTGGACGCTTTTGGGGATAGACACCCATGCCGTCGGTAAAGTAGATGAGGCCCCGGAGGGAGGTGAAGGCTCCTTCCGCCCGCAGGCGCTCCACATATTCAAACACCGGGCGGAAATCCGTGGCGCTGCCGCCAGCCAGGGTAAACCGCTCCATATAGTCCTTCAAGTCCTCCAGGTCATGGAGCACCGTGTCGGACCGCACCTGATCGTCACACTGGAGAATGCGGATGTTCACCTTCCGGGTAAAGGTGGCGGTGGAGCGGAGGATGGCGTAGGTGCAGGCCAGAAACTGCCGCACCAGGGCGCCGGAGGTGGACATGGAGGTGTCCACAGCGATGACGAAGTCCTCGATGCGCTTTTCCTCTTTCGTCTCCGGCGGCTCCACCAGGGGCATATTGCCGTAGAGCCGCAGGCCATAGGTATAGAAAATGTAGTCAAAGGCATCGCCGTCCACGGCCATGACCTCCCGGGGCACGGCAAACCGCCGCAGAAAGGCCCGGTAGTCCACATCGTCCCGGACGGCCACCCGGATCTGCTCCAGTACCGCCTCGCCCCCGACGGCCTGCCCAGCCAGCACCGTCTCCAGCCCCGTCCGGGTCTTGTCGGACAGGTCCTGCCACTTTCGGTCCTGCTGCCGGCGCTGCGACTGGTCCTCCCGCTTCTCCGGGTCCCACAGGCCGTGGTCATCCACCAAAAAGGCCCGCTGGAGCTGGGCCAGCTCATAGTCCGGCAGAGAAAGCCGCAGCAGATGGCGGTAAATGCCCTCCGCGGTCAGCACCGGCATATCCTGGCGACACTGGCCATAAAATTTCTGCTTCATAGGCACGGCGCCCTCCGCCAGGCAGGCGTAGTCCAGCTGGTCCAGAATACTCTCCACCGCCGCGTCGCAGGCCAGGTCCCAAAGCGCCGGGACCCTGCCCCGCTTTTTGAAAATATGCCGCAGCATACAGTGCAGCAGCACGTGGAGATAGGCCCGGTCAACAGCCGTCCGGCTGCGGAGATACCGCTCCGCCAGGAAGCCGCCGTCGTAATACAGCGTTTCCCCATCGGTGGCCAGGGACAGCGTCACGCCGCCCCCCGGTTGAAAGCGCAGGCTGCACAGGGCCACATCCAGGTAGGGAAGGTTCAGATACAGCTCGTTCCGGGCGGCGGACAAAATGTCCTGGCCAATGGCGGAAAGATCTTTTTTCGGCGTTTCCTCCACGGATATTCTCCTTCCTCTGTGACAGGTCAGACACCTTTACAGGTCAAAGCTTTTGTCCCCTCCGGCGGGAAACCGCCGGTGCTGCTCCTCCAGCAGCAGAGCCACCGCCTCGGTGGCGCCGGTCTCCCGGGCCCGCTGGCAGGCCGCCGCCAGAGTGTCCCGGTCCGGCTCCGTCCGCTCCAGCAAAAAGGCCAGGCCCGCCATATCCCGCTCCGCCAGCAGCCAGTCCACAGCCTCCGCTGCCTGGCTCCGGAGATGGGCAAGGTACGCTGTTTCCGCTGGGCCTGACAGCTCCACCGGGTACCGCACCCGCCAAAAGGCCAGCCGCAGGGCGGCGTCCTCCTCATGCTCCATGGCCAGGTAGCCCTTCCACAGCCCGTCATAATCCTTGAGGGACAGCTTTTTCTGGCGGAAGCAGTGGTGGTACGGATAGCCCGCGCCGCAGATGTTGTAATCAAAATGGTGGGCGGGGCAGTTTTCCTCGTATACCTCCAGGTAATCCGGGAACAGCAGGCGGGCTGTCTCCCCCGCCGCCGTGACAAGGGTCACATCCAGATCCCGGCTCAGCTCGTCGGCAAAATAGGCCAGGGACTCCCCCTGGTCGCCTCCGGTACGGGTCAGGTGAAAGGCACGGAGTCCGCGGCAGTTCATGAGGGCGCCGCCGCCCCAGAACTTTACACCGTCCCACAGCCGCAGACGCTCCAGGCCGTCGCAGTTCAGCAGAGCGTAATCCCCCACCCGCCGCAGGTGCCGGGGCAGCGTCAGCTCCTTTAGTCCGTGGTTGTCCCAGCCTGCTTCCTCCGGCAGCGGTCCGCAGGTGACCCGGACTTCCTCCCCCGGCACCGCCGGGGCATTGGGCGCCAGGGCGTGGTCCCCCAGGGCAGTCACCGGCAGGCCCCACAGCTCCTCCGGAAGGGCGGCCCGCGCATCGCAGGTCACGGCCCGCAGGACCGTAACGCCCGCCGTCTCCCGGCGGACGGTCAGTTTCCAGTTGTTGACACCGCTGACGCGCTCCAAGTGCTTCCCTCCCCACTGTTATCTGAATCCGCAGTATACCATACTTTCCGCCGCTTTCCTAGGTGCAATGCACACAAAAAGTTTTTTCTCCCTCCTCTTGACATTCTGTTCATACTGTGTATACTGTATATGTACAGAGTAAACGGAGGAACTTCCATGGAACTCATTATCCGCAACACGGTGAACCAACCCATCTACGATCAGATCTGCGCCCAGATCAAGGCCCAGATCATCGCGGGACAGCTGGCGCCGGGGGAGGCGCTTCCCTCCATCCGGGCGCTGGCAAAGGATCTGAAGATCTCCGTCATCACCACCAAGCGGGCCTACGACGAGCTGGAAGCCGAGGGCTTTCTCTACACCGTGGCCGGCAAGGGGTGCTTTGTGGCGGAGAAAAACCTGGACATCATCCGAGAGCAGCAGCTGAAGGACCTGGAAGCCCACCTGGCCGCTGCCGTGGAGCTTGCCAGGACCTGCGGCGTCTCGCCGCCGGAACTGCATGAAATGCTGCGCATACTCATAGAGGAGGAACCATGATGAACGTCATCGAGCTATCCCATATCCACAAATCCTTCGGCTCCTTTGCCATTCAGGACCTGTGCCTGACGGTGCCCAGAGGCACCATCTGCGGCCTGGTGGGTGAAAACGGCGCCGGTAAGTCCACTACCATCCGGCTTTTGTGCGGCGCCCTGCGGCCGGACAGCGGCACCGCCTCGGTGCTGGGGGTGGATGTCAGCTCCCCGGAATTTCAGGCGGTCAAGGAGGATATCGGCGTGGTGCTGGACGAGGCCTACTTCCCCGAGATCCTGAACGCCGTGCAGGTGGGAAAGATCATGGCCAGCACCTATCACCGCTGGGACAGTGGCGTGTATGAGGGCTATCTCCGCCGCTTCGATCTGCCGGAGAAAAAGCCCTTCCGGGACTATTCCCGGGGCATGCGGATGAAGCTGGCCATTGCCGTGGCATTGAGCCATCATCCCAAGCTGTTGGTGCTGGACGAGGCCACCGCCGGTCTGGACCCCATCGTCCGGGATGAAATCCTGGATATTTTCAACGAGTTCACCCGGGAGGAGGACCATTCCATCCTCATCTCCTCCCATATTCTCAGCGACCTGGAGAAGCTGTGCGACTACATCGCCTTCCTGCATGACGGACGGCTGCTGTTTTGCGAGGAGAAGGACCGGCTGCTGGAAAAATACGGCATTTTCAGCGACACCACCGCCCAGCTGGAGTGTTTGCTACCGGAGGCCATCGTCGCCCGGGAGCCCAACGGCTACGGCGGCGTTCGGGCCCTGGTGCGGCGGGAGCTGGCTCCGGCGGGCTGGCAGCTGGAGCGGGCCAGTGTGGAGGACATCATCCTCTTTTTGGTGAAAGGAGCGAAGAACGCATGAAAGCCCTGCTGATGAAAGACTGCTTCGTTTTGTGGAAGCAGCTGAGGCTCTTTATATTTGTCATGCTGGTCATCACCGTGTTCAACGGCGAGTTCGGCAATGTGTTCATCGTCATCTGGGCGGCCATGCTGCCCTATACCTCCATGGCCTACGACGAACGGAGCAAGTGGGACCAGCTGGCCGCCATGATGCCCTACTCCGTCCGGGACATCGTGCTGTCAAAGTTCCTGCTGGGCTGGCTGTGCGCCGGCGCGGCGGCGCTGTTCGCCCTGGTCTGCCAGCTGCTCCAGACTGTGCTGGGCTCTCCCCTGGCCGCTTTCGATCCCCTCTCCAACCTCATCGGCCTGTGCGGCAGTCTGTGCGTTCTGTCCATCACCATGCCGATGATGTTCCGCTTCGGCGTGGAGCGGGGGCGGTTGACCATGTTCCTGCTGATCTTTCTGGTGTGCGGCGCCGCCGGAGCCCTGGGGACCGTTGTCGTGGACGGAGAAGGACCCGCCCGCCTTCCCTCTCTTTTGATGGTCGTCCTGCCCATTGCGGCGGTGATCCTGACCGCCATCTCTATCCCCCTGTCCCAGCGGTTTTACCGGCAGAAGATGGGGTGAAGCACGCCTAGAGAGACATCGGTGCGAAATCGCAATAGAAAATCCGACTGGTTTCCCAGTCGGATTTTCTATAACTTGATACGCTTCGCATCTGCCCACCGACGCGGCTTTGCGATTTCCGGTCCTTTCTGGGCCGCCAATCGCGCCGCTTCCTCGATAAACGGCTCGCTTTTTATAATTTTCGCCGCGGCGTGTACGTGGCGAAAATACATTGACTCAGCCGCATTGGGCGGCGTTCACCAGTGAACCGTGTTCACTGGTGCGAGGGGCAGCAAAAGGGGCCAGGCCGAATGGCCTGGCCCCTTTTGCGTCTAGGGGGAGCCTGCTCCCCCTGGATTTTAACCCCACAATGCCGACAGCATGGGGATGATCTGCTTCTTCCGGGACATGATCTTCGGCAGGAACACCACGTTGCCGCTGGCCTCCTCGGGCTTGATGTTGAAGGCCTGGCAGATAGACTCCTCGTCCCCCTCAAACAGCAGCTGCGTGCCTTCCAGCAGCACATCCGTGATCATGAGGGCCACGATATTCAGCTCCTTCTGCCGGCGGACCTTTTCCATGGCCGTCAAAAACTCGTCCTTTCGGGCGATGAGACGGTCGGAATCCATGCAGGTGATCTGGCTCACCGCCAGATTGTGGCCGGCGATGTGGAACTCCTTATAGTCCGTGTTCAGCATGGCTTCCACAGTCTTGTCGTCCCCGCAGGTGGCGGAGAAGATATCCTTTCCCAGTTCCTCCAGGGAGACGTTGGCAATGCGGGCCATCCGCTGGGCGATATCGACATCCCGCTTCGTGCAGGTAGGCGACTTGAACATGACCGTGTCGGACACGATGGCCGCGGCCATGAGGCCCGCCATCTTGGCCGTGGGCATAAGGCCCTTCTCCTGGTACATATCCGCCACGATGGTAGTGGTGCTGCCCACAGGCTCGTTGCGGACGTAAATGGGGTTTTTCGTCTCGATGTCCGCCAGGCGGTGATGGTCCACGATCTCCAGGATCTCCGCCTGTTCCAGGCCCCGGACAGACTGGGCCTTCTCATTGTGGTCCATGAGCACCACCCGCTTGCGGCGGGGACGCAGCAGGTGGAACCGGGCCAGAGTGCCCACCACCCGTTCCTCATCGTCCAGGATGGGATACGCGCGGAAGCGGCTTTCCAGCACCGTGTCCTGCACATCGTCCAGATAATCGTCCAAGTGGAAGTACACCAGATCCCGGCTCTTGCAGATGTGGCCGATGGGCATGGCGTGCCAGATCAGGCGCATGGCACGGTAGGCGTCATAGGGGGTGGAGATGATGCAGGTCTCTGTCTCCGCCTCCAGCAGTTCCCGGTCCACCTCCGCCTGACAGACGATGACACAGTTGACATTCAGCTCCAACGCCCGGCGTATCATATCCGGCTGGTCGCCGCAGATGACGATGCTGTTGGGATTGGAGAATTCCAGATTCTCCCGGCCGGCAGGCAGGGCCACGGCGATCTCGCCGGAAACCACATCCTTCAGTTGGCCGCCCTCATTGAGGATCTTCCCTTCCAGCACGGACAGCAGATTGTAGACCGGCAGCTCCCCCACCAGGGGATTGCGGACGGAGGTCATGTCGTAGTTGGCCACGTCGCCGGCGGACAGCATGCCATACAGCGTGCCGTCCTCGTTGGCCACAGGGAGGACGGAGATCTTGTTGGCCTGCATGGTCTGCCAGGCGCGGCTGATGGTGGCGCCGGCAGACAGCGTGGGCGGCGTGTCGTAATCCAGGTCCTTCACCTGGGTCCGCAGGTCCGTGACGAGAGCGGGCGGCTGGAATCCGAAGCGGTCCAGCACCATCTGGGTCTCGTCGCTGACCTGGCCCAGCCGGGCGGCACGGTACTGCCGGTCCCCCAGGGCGTTTTTCAGCGCCGCGTATGCCATGGAAGAAACGATGGAGTCCGTGTCGGGATTCCGGTGTCCGGTAATATAAATGGTATCCATAGATCGTGTTCTCCTTACAACGGGATTCTTCTATGTATGATTATGCTGCCCCGGCGGTGCTTTGTCAACCGCTGTCAAAGGGCGGGACAGCACGCGGAAACGATTACTTCCGCATGCTGTCCCGTAAATTTTTTCTCTCACAGAATGATGAGCTCCTTGGGCGCCTTGGTGAGGTCCTTGCAGCCCTCCTCCGTCAGCAATATCACATCCTCAATGCGCACGCCCAGCTTTCCCGGCAGATAGATGCCCGGCTCCGCGGAGATGACCGCGCCGGCCGGAAGTGGCTTTTCGTTCATGGGAGAGGCGTTGGGCGCCTCATGGATCTCCACGCCCACGCCATGGCCGAAGCTGTGCCCGAAATAGCTGCCATACCCCGCCGCGGTGATGACGGCCCGGGCGGCGCCGTCCACCTCCCGGCCGGTGACACCGGCCCGGGCGGCCCGGATGCCCGCCTCCTGGGCGGAGAGCACCGTGTGGTACACCCGCTGCATCTCCTCCGTGGCAAAGCCCACCGCCACCGTCCGGGTCATATCGGAACAGTAGCCGTGATAAATGCAGCCGAAATCCATGGTGACGAATTCGCCGCTTTGGATGACCCGCTCCCCGGGGACCCCGTGGGGCAGGCTGCCGTTGGGGCCGGAGACTACGATGGGGTCAAAGGACATGTTCTCCGCGCCGTAGTGCAGCATCAGATACTGGAGCCGGGCGGCGATCTCCTTTTCCGTCACGCCGGGACGGATCTCCCCCAGGATCTGTTCCAGGGCCTTTTCCGCGATCCGCTGGGCGGCCACCATGGCGTCTAGCTCTTCTCCGTCCTTGACGGAACGCAGGCGCCACAGGATGTCCGTGGCGGGCACCAGGTCGCAGGACAGGGCCTTGCGATACCGCTCATGGTCCTGGACGGTCATATAGGCGTCCTCAAAGCCCAGGCGGCGGATATGCCGCTCCACCACCACTTCCTCCACCAGAGCGCCATAGCCCCGGCCCGCTCCGGCCTCCCGGAGTTCCGCCCCCTGGACGTAGCGTCCGGCGGCCTCGATATAGCGGGAATCCGTAAAGTAATACGCCTTTCCCTGGGTCACCAGGGCCACGCCGTCAGTACCTGCGGAGTGAAAGCCGGAGGCGTAAAAGCGATTGGCTTCTCCCGTCAGCAGCATGCCGTCCAGCTCATGACGCTCCAACTGGGCAGCGATCTCCTTAAAATGGTTCACAAAATGCTCCTCTCTTATGTCAGCGCACGGATGCGTTCTTCCCCTCCATCCGCGCCACGGATGCTTTTACGAAGCCGTAGAACAGCGGATGGGGCCGATCTGGCCGGACAATTTCCTTCGGAATTGTCCTTTTCCATGGCCCTCCGGCTCGCCGCTTCCGCGGCAACCGCCGCAGATGGCCTGAGCCGGCCTTCTTATGCGTTCTTCCCCTCCATCCGCTCCACGGATGCTTTTATGAAGCCGTAGAACAGCGGGTGAGGCCGATCCGGCCGGACAATTTCCTTCGGAATTGTCCTTTTCCATGGCCCTCCGGCTCGCCGCTTCCGCGGCAACCGCCGCAGATGGCCTGAGCCGGCCTTCTTATGCGTTCTTCTCCTCCATCCGCTCCACGGATGCTTTTACGAAGCCGTAAAACAGCGGGTGAGGCCGATCCGGCCGGCTCTTAAACTCCGGGTGGAACTGGGCGCCCACGAACCAGGGGTGCGCGGGGATCTCCACGATCTCCACCAAGCGTCCATCAGGGGACAGGCCCGCCAGCAGCATGCCCGCCGCCTGCATCTGCTCCCGATAGTCGTTGTTGAACTCAAACCGGTGGCGGTGGCGCTCAGAGATCTCCGCCGCGCCGTACAGCTCCCGGCTGCGGGAGCCCTCCGCCAGCACGCAGGGATACCTGCCCAGACGCATGGTTCCGCCCTTGTCCGTCACGTTCACCTGGTCGGGCATCAGGTCGATGACGGGATGGCGGGTGGTCTCGGAGAATTCGGATGAGGTGGCGTCCACGTAACCCAGGACGCTGCGGGCAAATTCGATGACCGCCACCTGCATGCCCAGGCAGATGCCGAAATACGGCACGCCGTTTTCCCGGGCGTACCGGGCGGCCACGGCCATGCCCTCAATGCCCCGGTCGCCAAAGCCGCCGGGCACCAGTACGCCGGACACACCTGCCAGGACCTCCTTGACGTTCTGCTCCGTCACCGTCTCGGAATCCACCCACAGGATATCCACCACGGCGTCGTTGGCGGTGCCGGCGTGATTCAGGGACTCCACCACGGAGAGGTAGGCATCGTGAAGCTGGGTGTATTTGCCCACCAGGGCGATGCGCACCTTCTTGCGGGCGTTTTTCTCCCGCTTCACCATGGCACTCCACTCCCGCAGATCCGGCTGGTGGGTGATGAGGCCCAGCTTCCGGCACACCACCTCGTCCAGGCCCTCCTTTGCCATCAGCAGGGGAACCTCATACAGGGTCTCGGCGGTGATGTTCTGGATGACGCAGTCCGGCTCCACATTGCAGAACAGGGCGATCTTCCGGCGGATGTCCTCCGTAATGGGCGCGTCGCACCGGCACACCAGAATGTCCGGCTGGATGCCCAGGGAGAGCAGCTCCTTCACAGAGTGCTGGGTGGGCTTGCTCTTCAGTTCACCGCTGCCGGGGATCTGGACGACGAGAGGCACATGGATAAACACCACATCGCCGTGGGGCCGCTCGGAGGCCACCTGGCGGATCGCCTCCAGAAAGGGCTGGGACTCGATGTCGCCCACGGTGCCGCCAATTTCCGTAATGACTACATCCACATCTTCACTGGCCATGGCGTAAATGCGGCTTTTAATTTCATTGGTGATGTGGGGAATGATCTGCACCGTGGCGCCCAGATAGTCGCCTCGGCGCTCCCGGTTCAGCACGGACCACCAGATCTTGCCGGAGGAGATGGAGCTGTTGCCGGACAGGTCCTCGTCCACGAACCGCTCGTAGTGCCCCAGGTCCAGGTCCGTTTCCGCGCCGTCGTCGGTGACGAACACCTCGCCATGCTGGTAGGGGCTCATGGTGCCGGGGTCCACGTTGATATAGGGGTCGAACTTCTGGTTGCGGACCCGGACGCCCCGCTGCTTCAGCAGCCGGCCCAGGGACGCCGCGCAAATGCCCTTGCCTAAGCCGGACACAACGCCGCCTGTGACGAATACGAATTTTGTTGACATTCCACTCACCTTGCCTTTACACACATGAATCTTTCCCACAAAAAGAGACTGTACTCGCAAAATAGACAGATTCGGCGGTTTTTTGCAAACAAAAAGCACCGCCGGACCATTTTTGCGGCTAAAAGTCCCAGCCTCTTTCGGGACTTTCAGCTGCGATCCGCGGTGTCGCTCGTCTGTTCGATTTTCGCTTTGCGGCTCACGCCGCAAACCGCTGCTCAAAGCGTTGCCAAAATACTTTCCCAATATATCACCCCGCATTTCAATTGTCAACGCCGGCTTTTTTAACAGTTTTTGAAAAATATCATGCGGATTTTGTTGAAAATAGCCATTGACTTTATTTGTTTAAAGCTGTATGTTGTAAAAGTACCAATGTTCAGCGGAACTGGCGGAAAGGAGTCCCGGTCATGCGTCATATTTCCTTTGCTTCCCGGTCTGTCTCCCTGGGTTCCTATTACTTTAGCAAGGTCCGCTTTGCGGGCCGTATCCGTCACGTCTGTCCGGCTGAAACAGGACGCACCTGCTAACTATGTATGGAAGGCGGCTCTGTTCTTCGGACAGAGCCGCTTTTTATAATTTAACTTCCATGAAAAGAAGGAGAGCACTGTGATGAAAAAGAAACTTCTTGCCCTGGCCATGGCCTCTGTGATGGTTGTGAGCCTGGCCGCCTGCGGCGCCAAGAAAGAGGAGGCTCCTGCCGAGACTCCTGCCGAAACTCCCGCCGAGACCTATCAGGTCGGTATCTGCCAGCTGGTCCAGCATGACGCGCTGGACGCCGCCACCCAGGGATTTATTGACGCTCTGAATGAAAAGCTCCCCGGCCAGGTGAAGATCGACAACCAGAATGCCTCCAACGACATTCCCATGTGCTCCACCATCGTCAACCAGTTCATTGCCGCTGATGTGGATCTGATCATGTGCAACGCTACGCCTGCCCTGCAGGCTGCCGCCGCCGCCACCACCGAGATCCCCATCCTGGGCACCTCCGTCACCGAGTACGGCGTGGCCCTGGGCATTGAGAACTTCTCCGGCACCGTGGGCGGCAACATCTCCGGCACCTCCGACCTGGCTCCTTTGGACCAGCAGGCCGCTATGATCCTGGAGCTGTTCCCCGATGCCAAGAGCGTGGGTCTTATTTACTGCTCCGCCGAGGCCAACAGCCAGTATCAGGTGGATGTGGTGAAGGCCGAGCTGGAGAAGCTGGGCTGCACCGCCACCCTGTATTCCTTCTCTGACTCCAACGACCTGGCCGCCGTCGCCGAGAGCGCCGTGGCCGCTTCCGATGTGATCTACGTCCCTACGGACAATACGGTAGCCAGCAACACCGGCATTATCGACAACATCTGCCGCCCCGCCGGCATCCCCGTAGTGGCCGGTGAGGAGGGTATCGTTGCCAGCTGCGGCGTGGCCACCCTGTCCATCAGCTATTATGACATTGGCTACAAGACCGGCGAGATGGCCGCACAGGTCCTCACCGGTGAGGCTGATATCTCCACCATGCCCATCGAGTACGCCCCCCAGTTCACCAAGAAGTACAACGCGGATATCTGCGCGGACCTGGGCGTGACTATCCCCAGCGATTACGTGGCCATTGGGTGAGTTTTTTCGACAGGCTTTTTGAAAAGCAGCGGGAAAGTGCTTTCCTTTCCCGCTGCTCTTTGATAAAATATCGACGTTTATTTACACTTTTGGGGGAAGAATCATATGAATCCAATCGCACTTCTCAATTCGCTCCCAGGCGCGGTCTCACAGGGCTTTATTTGGGGCATCATGGCCATCGGCGTTTACATCACCTACCGCATTCTGGATGTGGCGGATCTGACGGTGGACGGCACCATGTGCACCGGCGGCGCCGTGTTCATCATGCTGACCATGGCCGGCTGGTCCATTCCCGCCGCGCTGCTGGCCTCCTTCGCCGCCGGCATGCTGGCGGGCCTGGCCACAGGCCTGCTGCACACCGCCTGCGGCATTCCCGCCATTTTGTCCGGCATCCTGACCCAGCTGGCCCTGTACTCCGTGAACCTGCGGATCATGGGCAAGGCCAACCAGCCCATCAACGCCAATAACTACCGCCTTTTGGTGTCCTCCCGAAATGTGCGGGTCCTGTCCACAGAGAACCCTATCCTGGTGGTGGGCGTCGTGTGCATCCTGCTTATTGCCGCGCTGTACTGGTTCTTCGGTACAGAGCTGGGCTGCTCCCTCCGCTCCACCGGCTCCAACTCCGCCATGAGCCGGGCCCAGGGCATCAACACCAACTTCACCACGGTACTGGGGCTGATGCTCTCCAACGGTCTGGTGGCCCTGTCCTCTGCCCTGTTGAGCCAGTACCAGGGCTTTGCCGACGTCAGCATGGGCCGCGGCGCCATCGTCATCGGTCTGGCGGCCGTCATCATCGGCGACGTGGTGTTTGGCAAGCTCTTCATCAATTTTGCCCTGCGCCTTTTGAGCGTGGTATTTGGCTCCGTCATTTATTACGCCGTGTACTCCCTGGTCATCTGGCTGGGTATGAACGGCGACGACATGAAGCTCATCACCTCCCTGATCGTGGCGCTGTTCCTGTCCATTCCCTATTGGAAGGGCAAGTACTTCAGCAAGCCCGTCAAGAAAGGAGGTGCCGCAAATGCTTGACGTCAAAGAGATCTGGAAGACCTTCAATGCCGGAACGGTCAATGAAAAGACCGCCCTGCGGGGTCTCTCCCTGCACCTGAACGACGGTGACTTCGCCACCGTCATCGGCGGCAATGGCGCCGGCAAATCCACTCTGCTCAACGCCGTGGCCGGCGTGTGGCCGGTGGACGCCGGCAGCATCTCCATCGGCGGCGTGGATCTGACCCACATGCCGGAGCACAAGCGGGCCAAATACATCGGCCGCGTGTTCCAGGACCCCATGCTGGGCACCGCCGCCACCATGCAGATCGAGGAAAATTTGGCTCTGGCTGCCCGCCGGGGCAAGCGCCGCAGCCTGCGCATCGGCATCACCAAGGCCGAGCGGGAGGCGTATATCGAGCGGCTGAAGATCCTGGACCTGGGGCTGGAGGACCGGCTCACCAGCAAGGTGGGCCTTCTGTCCGGCGGCCAGCGGCAGGCGCTGACGCTGCTGATGGCCACCCTCATCAAGCCCCAGCTGCTGCTGTTGGACGAGCACACGGCGGCTCTGGACCCCAAGACCGCCGCCAAGGTGCTGGACGCCACGGACCGCATCATCGAAAAGGACCACCTGACCACGCTCATGATCACCCACAACATGCGGGACGCCATCCAGCACGGCAACCGTCTTATCATGATGTACGAGGGCCGCATCGTCATTGATGTGTCCGGCGAGGAAAAGAAGAAGCTGACAGTCCCCCAGCTGCTGGAGCTGTTCAGCAAAGTCAGCGGCTCTGATGAAGCTGATGACAAGCTGCTGCTCTCCTGAGCCGCTGGCCGGGGACCTCAGTACTGCACAGCCGGCATATCCCAGATACGGGCCGCGGATGCGGCCCGTATCCTTTCCGGTTTCTTTTTTTATTTAAAGCAGCAGAGGAAAATTGTTGAAATTAACAGTTGACATTTGTCCGCCGGATGCGTATAATGCAAAGCAATCAAACAGATAAACCGATGAGTAAGAGGAGTACCCGTTACGGTCACCTTTCAGAGAGCCGCGGATGGTGGGATCGCGGCAGAGAACGTTTCGGCGAATGGACTTGCGAGGGCAGAGCGAACAGCCAGACGGCCCAGTAGCGACTGACGGGGACCGCACCCGTTACCAGCGCGGCACGTATGATCTGTACGTGAAACGAGCGGGCGCTATGCGTCAACTTGGGTGGTACCGCAGGATCCAGAAGTCTTGTCCCAAATTTGGGATAAGGCTTTTTTTGTTTTCCAGAAAGGGGTTTTCTGAATGAAACGCGACACCAGACGATGGCGGGGCCAGAGAGCGTAAGATCCATGAGGCATTTACAAAATTTAAAAATGAGATTGGAGATATTATCATGAAAAACTTCCGACACATCACTGCCGCCATTCTGGCGTTGTCCCTGGCTCTGACTCTGACCGCCTGCGGCGGCAAAAAAGAGGAAACTCCCGTTGAAAGCAACACCGAAGCCTCCGCCGAGACTGCCGCGGAAAAGTACCTGATCGGTATCAACCAGTACGGCCAGCACGCCTCTCTGGACAACTGCCGCATCGGCTTCCTCCAGGGGCTGGAAGAGGCCGGGCTGAAAGAAAACGTGGACTTTGTGGTGGACTACCAGAATGCCGGCTTTGATGACAACGTCAACGCCCAGATCGGCGATGCCTTCTCCGCCGAGGATGTGGATCTGATGGTGGGCATTGCCACCCCCTCCGCCGTGGCCTGCTTCAACGCCGCTGAGGATAAGGATATCCCCGTGGTCTTCACCGCCATCACCGACCCCGTCCAGGCAAAGCTGGACTCCGGCAACATCACCGGCACCTCCGATAAGCTGCCGGTGGAAGCCCAGCTGGACCTCATCCGCCAGCTTCAGCCCAACGCCAAGACCATCGGCATCCTCTACACCACCAGCGAGCCCAACTCCGTCTCCGCCATCGCCGAGTATCAGGAGAAAGGCGCTGACTACGGCTTCACCATCGACGCCATCGGCGTCACTGCTCAGGCGGAGGTCACCCAGGCCGCCGACACTCTCATCGCCCACAAGGTGGACTGCATCTCCAACCTGACTGACAACAACGTGGTGGGCGTTCTGGCCGCCATCCTGGAAAAGACCAATGACGCCGGCATCCCCATCTACGGCTCCGAGGTGGAGCAGGTGAAGCTGGGCTGCGTGGCCGCCGCCGGCATCGACTATATCCAGCTGGGCAAGCAGACCGGCCAGATGGCCGCCAAGATCCTCCGGGGCGAAGCCACCTGCCAGGACCTTCCCTATGAGACCATCTCCGAATACAGCATCTACGTGAATTCCGAGGCCCTGGACGCCATGGGCATCGTTCTGCCGGACGCCGTGGCCCAGAAGGCCGTGGAAAGCAGCGAGGCGTAAAACTATCAAGCAAGGAGTTCTTTTATGAAACTGGTCACTTACCGCGAAAATGGCGCCGAAAAGGTCGGCGCTCTGACAAAGGACGGCACCGCCATTTTGCCGCTGCCTGTCCCCGATATGAATACCCTTATCGAGACCTTGACCCTTTCTCAGCTGTCCTCCGCCGTTACCGCGGCGGAGGGCAGCGGTGTGTCCGTGGCCCTGGCGGATGTGGAGCTGCTGGCCCCCATCCCCCGTCCCCGGCAGGATGTGCTGTGCCTGGGCATGAACTACAGGGCCCATGCCGCGGAGGCCGCCAAATACGACGCAGGCGCCTTCACCAAGGAAAAGCCCGTGGCAGTGTACTTCTCCAAACGGGTCAGTGAAGCCGTGGCCCCCGGCGGCGTCATCCAGAGCCACCGGGACATGGTGGAGCGGCTGGATTACGAGGTGGAGCTAGCAGTCATCCTGGGAAAGACCGCCAAAAATGTGAAGGCCACCGAGGCCGGCGATTACATCTTCGGCTACACCATCCTCAACGACGTCTCCGCCCGGGACGTGCAGACCGGCCACAAGCAGTGGTACTTCGGCAAAAGCCTGGACGGCTTCACCCCCATGGGGCCCTGTATCGTCACCGCCGACGAGATCGCCTTTCCCCCAGCTCTGGCCATTTCCTCCGCTGTCAACGGCGAGCCGCGGCAGGACTCCAACACCTCCCTGTTCCTGAATTCCATCCAGGATGTACTGGAGGAGGTGACCGCCGGCATGACGCTGCTGCCGGGCACCATCATCGCCACCGGCACCCCTGCCGGTGTGGGCATGGGCTTTGACCCGCCCAAGTTCTTAAAGCCCGGCGACATGGTGTCCTGCACCATCGAGGGCATCGGCACCCTCACCAACCCCGTGGGTTGATCTTTGAGAAGGAGGATTCCCTATGGCGGACCTGCTCATCAGCACCCTCATTCAGGGCCTTATCTACGCGCTGATCTCCTTCGGCGTCTATATCACCTATTCCATTCTGGACTTCCCCGACCTGGGCGTGGACGGCACCTTTCCCCTGGGCGCCGCCATCACCGCCATTTTGCTGACCCGGGGCGTGAACGCCTGGCTGACGCTGCCCATCTCTCTGGCCGCCGGTGCCCTGGCGGGGCTGTTCACCGGCTTCATCCATGTGCGGCTGAAGATCCGCAACCTTCTGGCGGGCATCATCACCATGACAGCCCTGTTTTCCATCAACCTGTACATCGCCAACGGCTCCAACCTGACGGTGGACCGGGGAACAGACACCATTTTCACCGCACCGTCCACCATGTCCCTGTTGGGTGGACTGACGCTCATGGAGCGGAAGCTGGTGGTATCCCTGGTGCTGATCCTGACGGTGAAGCTGGTCCTGGACCTTTACTTCAACACCAGATCTGGCCTGCTACTGCGGGCGGTGGGAGACAACGCGGACCTGGTGACCACCCTGGCCAAGGACCGAGGCAGCGTGAAGATGCTGGGCCTGGTCATCTCCAACGCCCTGGTGGCGCTGGCAGGCTGCGTCGTCTGCCATGAGCAGCGGAGCTTTTCCGCCACCATGGGCACCGGCCAATTGGTATTCGGTCTGGCTGCCGTCATCATCGGCATTTCCCTGATGAGTTTCTACACCGCCTCCCCGGCGGCCCGGGGGCTCCGGCAGGTGAGAGGCCTGCGCTTTCTGGGCAGTCCCCGGGGCACCACGGCGGTCATTCTGGGCAGCGTCCTATACAAGCTGTGCATCCAACTGGCGCTGAGCATGGGGCTGCCTCCCAACATGATGAAGCTCATCACCGCCATGCTGTTTTTGCTGGTGCTGGTGGTGTCCGGCCGGAAAGGAGAGGAGATCATCCATGCTTGAGATGCGAGATATCACAAAGGTCTACAATCCCGGCACCATCACGGAGCAGCGGCTGTTCGACCACTTCTCCCTGAAGGTGGAAGAGGGCCAGTTCGTGGCTATCGTAGGCAGCAACGGCAGCGGCAAAACCTCCCTGCTGAACATCATCTGCGGCTCCATTCCCATTGAGGGCGGTGATGTGCTGGTGGGCGGCGTCAGCATTTCCAGGATGAAGGACTACCAGCGCTACGCCACCATGGGCCGGGTGTATCAGAACCCAGCCGCCGGCACCTGCCCCAACCTGACCATGCTGGAAAACCTGTCCCTGGCGGACAACAAGGGAAAGGCCTTCGGTCTGCACCGGGCCATTGACCGCCGCCGGGTGGAACAGTACCGGGAGCAGCTGCTGTCCTTGGGGCTGGGGCTGGAGGATAAGTTGGACGTGAAAATGGGCGCTCTCTCCGGTGGTCAGCGGCAGGCCGTTTCCCTGCTGATGGCCACCATGACGCCGCTGAAATTCCTCATTCTGGACGAACACACGGCAGCGCTGGACCCCAAAACCGCTGACACCATCATGAGGCTGACCGACCAGGTGGTCCGGGAAAAGAAGCTCACCGCCCTTATGGTCACTCACAATCTCCGCTATGCCGTGGAATACGGCGACCGCGTCCTCATGATGGACCGGGGCCATGTGGTGCTGGACCGGGCCGGAGAAGAAAAGCGGACCACCTCCATTGATGACATCCTCACCCGGTTCAATCAGATCTCCATGGAGTGCGGAAATTAAAAGACAAACGCCCGGGCAAAATGGGCGGTGTTCATAAGACAGTAACAGTCACAGTAGTTTGCTCTGCTGTGACTGTTCTTGTATATGATCCCGTTATGTGATAATATGGAACCGAACGGACCTGCAATTCGGAATTTCATTGGGAGGTGAGACTTTGGAAAAATTTAAAAGTTTGAATCGCTATCAAAAAGGTGTCCTGATATTTTTGATTGCAATGGCACTGGTGTTTGTGGTGGTTTATCCCATGACAATTTCAAAAGTTGGATTTGAATACAAGGACACAATTCTTGTCCCAAGTCTAGAAAATGGCAGTACGGTGTATTCCGGTAAAATCCAAGGGCAACAGGCACGTTTTACGGTGTCGGAGGATAAGACCGTTGTATTTCAGCATGGCAATAAAACCTATGGTCCTTATACAGCAAAAGAAGACCCTACAGCTATTCCGAAGGACGAAGAAATGGCAGAATACATGACCGGTGTGGAGCTTCGTCAAGGAGAAGATATTCTGTTTCGTGGGGGCGTTTTGGAAACTGGGGATTCATATTGGTTATACAATGAGGATGGAACCTTAGATAACTTTGGATTTTCCTATGTAACCAGCGACGGAATCGAAAGGGACGAAAACGGGAATGAAATTGATCCCCTAGAGCCATCTGCCTCTACCATACTGGAGCTGATGAATAATCCCGAACTGACACATAAGGGCGAATGGTTTGCATGGTTTGGAGCTTTGTTCATTTGCGTTCTCAATGCAATTTCTATTTTGTTTGCAGATGAGCTGTTCCGTTGGAATCTGGCATTTCGGATTCGCAATGTCGACCATGCAGAGCCGTCTGATTGGGAAATTGCAGGAAGATATATCGGCTGGACTGTTCTGTCTATTATGGCATTGGTACTCTTTATCATTGGGCTACAGTAGCAAAACTTCCAGTTTATCGAGCAGATACAAGGGCGCACTTCTATACAGACGATGCCTGTATGTGCAGTTTGCGTCGTCTCACTCCGTACAAGGGGCTGTGCCCGTTGCAATACCTAATAATGTCTATCCTTGTGCAACAGAAAACGGTGAACGAGCTATTGTTCCGTTCACCGTTTTCCGTTTTAATGTTTCATCTGATATACTGTCTTGTGAACACCTTGCTAAGCCCGGGCGTTTTCTTCGCCGGTATAAAAAAGGCGCCCCGCAAAGCGGAGCGCCTTTTCCATATGTTTAGGGGAGAGTATTTGGGATGGTCGTGCTAGATCAGGCCTTGACCTTGTCCTTGTTCTTGCCGGTAATGGCGTCCATCAGGACAGCGATGGCGCCGTCACCAGTGACGTTGCAGGCGGTGCCGAAGGAGTCCTGCGCGATGTACAGGGCGATCATGAGGCCGCACATGGTCTCGTCAAAGCCCAGCATGGACTGCAGGATGCCCAGAGCGGCCATAACAGCGCCGCCGGGGACGCCGGGAGCGGCAACCATGGTGACACCCAGCATCAGGATGAAGGGGAACATCTTGCCGAAGGTGATGGGCTGGCCCATCATCATCATAACGGCGATGGAGCAGCTGGTCAGGGTGATGGTGGAGCCGGACAGGTGGATGGTGGCGCACAGGGGGCACACGAACTCCGCGATGGAATCGGACACGCCGTTCTTCTTGGTGCACTGCACAGTAACGGGAATGGTGGCAGCGGAGGACTGGGTGCCGATGGCGGTGGTGTAAGCGGGAATCATGTTCTTGATCAGAGCGAAGGGGCTCTTCTTGGCCGCGGAACCAGCGATGGTGTACTGGAACAGCAGGATGACCACATGCAGCACGATGATGACGGCGAAGACCTTGATGAAAGAGGTCATCAGCTCAACGATGGTGCCGGCGTAGGCCAGCTTAGCGAAGATGCCGTACACGTGGAAGGGCAGCAGGGGGATGACGATGCTGGCCACCAGCTTGTTGACGATCTCGGCAAAGTCATTCATAACATTGTGCAGGGAGTTGTTCTTGATAACAGCCATGCCCAGGCCCAGGATGAAGGCCATCAGCAGAGCGGTCATAACGCCCATGACGGGAGGCATGTCAATGGTGAACAGAGAGCTGACGACGGTCTCCTCAGCGTTCTCAGCGTCTTCCATGAACATGTCGGCGTGGACCAGCATGGGGAACAGCAGGGTGTCGACCACATAGGCCAGCGTGCCGGCGATGATGGTGGACAAATAGGCGATGCCAGTGGTCTGGGCCAGGGTCTTGCCGGCGCCGGCGCCCAGGTCAGCAATGCCGGGGGCGACGAAGCCGATGATGATCAGAGGAATGACGAAGCTCAGGAAGTTGCCGAAAATGCTGTTGTAGGTGGCGCCGATGCGGATGATGATCTCACCGGCGCTGCCCATGGGCTGAGCGACGAAGCCAACCACGATACCGAGAGCGATCGCGATGACCAGTTTGGGCAGCAAGCCCAGTTTTTTCTTCTTTTCCATGTTTTCCTTTGGTCCCCGGCCTTTCTCCCGGAGGACCCCCTCCTTATTTTTTTATTGATTGCCGAGTTCGTATGTATTACTTGCTCAGCAAAGAATAACCCTTGGATTCCATAGCCTCTTCGATCTGCGCCACGTGCTCCGCATTGCGGGTCTCCAGGGTCATGGAGACGATGCAGGCACCCACGTCGGAGTCCTTGTCCTCCCGCTCGTGGTTGACGCTGAGGATGTTGGCGCCGCAGTCAGACACCACCTGGAGCACCTGGATCAGGCTGCCGGGCTTGTCGATGACCTTGGTGGTGATCTCAGCGATGCGGCCGGCCTTGGTCAGGCCGCGGGTGACCACGCGGCTCAGAGTGGTCACGTCCACGTTGCCGCCGGACACGACGCAGACGGTCTTCTTGGTGCTGATGTCCACCTTGCCATACAGGCAGGCGGCCACGGTGGTGGCGCCGGCGCCCTCGGCAACGGTCTTCTGGCCCTCCATCAGTGTCAGGATGGCGCCGGCGATCTCGTCCTCAGAAACGGTGACGATCTCGTCCACATACTTCTGGACCATTTCAAAGGTCTTGTCGCCGGGTGTCAGGACGTGGATACCATCGGCAATGGTGTCGCCGTCGGGCACGGTGACCACATGACCGGCCTTCACAGCCTCATACATGGAGGGCACCTTGGCGGCCTGCACGCCGATGACACGGCACTCAGGCTTCAGGCTCTTGATGGCGCAGGCAATACCGGAGATCAGGCCACCGCCGCCAATGGGGCAGACCACCTGTTCCACCTCGGGCAGCTGCTCCAGGATCTCCAGGCCGATGGTGCCCTGGCCGGCCATCACGTACTCGTCGTTGAAGGGATGAGCGATGGTATAGCCCTTTTCGGCGGCCAGACGGGCGCACTCCCGGGCGGCGTCGTCAAACACGCCGGGGACCAGCACTACTTCGGCGCCGTACTTCTTGGTGGCCTCCACCTTGGAGATGGGGGCGCCTGCGGGCATGCAGATGACGGACTTAATGCCCTGCTTGGTTGCAGCCAGGGCGATGCCCTGGGCGTGGTTGCCGGCGGAGCTGGCGATGACGCCCTTGGAAGCCTCCTCCGGGGTCAGAGAACGGATCTTGTTGTAAGCACCGCGGAGCTTAAACGCACCGGTCTCCTGCAGGTTCTCAGCCTTGATGTACAGATTGTCCGCGATCTTGGATGCGGGATCCAGCGGCGTCCGGCGTACGACACCCCGAAGAGCGACCTGAGCGTCCTGGATCATTTCCAGCGTCAGCATGATAAAAACCTCCCAAAAAAATTTTGTTTCAGCTATTTGAACAATTCTCTTCTTGTCGTGCACAAATTCTTTGTGTTTTCAAGCGCTCGTTCTTTTAGCGGAAACAATTTTAGTTTTGCTTCTGTTTCATTTTCTGCTTAGATTATATAATTAGTGTTTCGGAATTACAATGCACATTTCTTCCAATTGTTCTCGCTGCGAATACTGCCATTTGACGAATAGTGCGCGTATGGCGTACACTTGAATGTGATAGATAGCCATTTTTGTAAAAAAAGGAAGCGTCCTCAGACGCCTCCCTTTCTTAATGCGTGTTTCCGCCGCGCTCAGCGCCGCGCCATCAAACGCCGCATCCCCGCCTCCAGCCCCTGGGCGGACAGGTCATACATCGGAAGCATCCGCCCCAGCTTCCAGTGGGTCTGGCTCCAGTAATCCGGCTTGTCCGGCATAGGCTCCGGATTCAGCCAGATGAGATAGGGATACCGTTTTTGCAGCCGCTCCAGGCAGGCAAGGCCCGACGGCCCGTACTCCCGCCGGCTCCAGTCATACCGGGGCTCCGTCAGCTCATAGGGGTGCATGGCGGCGTCGCCCACCAGGATGACCTTGTAGCTGCCGTCATAATTTTGCAGCACCCAGTCCAGGGGCACGGACGCGCCGCCGCCCCAGAACAGCGTGGGCTTGGTGTACAGCTCCTCGTAAACGCAGTTGTGAAAGTAGTAGGTGTGCAGCTCCTTGAAATGGTTGGACCTGGTGGCCGCCTGGAACAGCATGGAACACAGTCCCGCGTAATATTCCATGGACCCGCCGGAATCCATGAGCAGCAGCACCTTCACCGCGTTTTTCCGGGGCGTCCCATAGCGGACGGACAGTGTGCCGCCGTTATCGCAGGTGGCCCGGACCGTGCCGTCCACGTCCACCACCCTTTCCCGGCTGTTCGTCTGCCGGGACATCTGACGCAGCAGACGGAAGGCCATCTGGAACTGGCGGGTGTCCAGGGTGTTGTCCCTGCGGAAGTCCCGGAATTTCCGCTCCCCCGCCACCAGCAGGGCGGTGCGGTGGCGGCTCTCCCCGCCGATGCGGATGCCGCCGGGATGCCAGCCACTGTTGCCGAAGGCGGAGCGGCCCTGGGTGCCCACCCAATAGCTGCCGCCGTTGTGCTCCTCCGTCTGCTCCCGCAGCCGCTCCTCCAGCAGCTTCAAAAGCTCCTCCAGAGTCTGGTCCGGCACGCCCATGGCTTTCAGCTCCTCCAGCGTGCGGCCCAGGTCCTCCGCCGGGTGGTCCAGCCAGTCCAGCAGCTCTTCCGGCAGCTCTCCCTCCCAGGGCACGTCCCTGAAATACTCCAAAAACACCTGGTCAAAGCGGTCATAGTCCGCCTCGCTTTTCACCAGCACCGCCCGGCACAGCTGGTAAAAGCCTGTGAGGCTGGAGCGGTGCAGGCCCCGGGCGCAGCCCTCCAGCAGCGTCAGCCACTCGTTGAGGGACACATCCAGCCCCCGGCTCCGCAGCAAATAGAAAAATCCCGTGAACATAGCCGTTTACCGCAGGGCCTTGCGCAGAGTGTTCAGGTCCTTGTCCTTTTTCAGCAGCACGCCGGCAAAGGGGATCTCCTTTTGAATGCGCTCAGGGGCCACGCCGCCGGCCACCAGGGCCCGCAGCCAGTCCACCAGCTCGGAGGTGCTGGGCCTTTTCTCAATGTCCCGCAGCTGCCGCACCCAGTAAAAACCCGCCAGGGCCTGGGCCACCAGCTCGCTCTCCAGATCGCCGAAGTGGACCCGGAGGATCCGCTCCATCTGCTCCTGGTCGGGAAACTCGATATAGTGGAAGATGCAGCGGCGCAAAAAGGCATCCGGCAGTTCCTTTTCCGCGTTGGAAGTGATGATGACGATGGGCCGCTGCTTGGCCTTTACCGTCTCTCCCGTCTCCGGGATGTGGAACTCCATCTGATCCAGCTCCCACAGAAGGTCATTGGGGAATTCCAGGTCCGCCTTGTCGATCTCGTCGATGAGCAGCACCACCTGCTCCTCCGCTTGAAAGGCCTCACCCAGCTTGCCCAGCTTGATGTAATGGGCAATGTCATCCACGCCGTGGGTGCCGAACTGGCTGTCGTACAGCCGCTGGACCACGTCGTAAACATACAGGCCGTCCTGGGCCTTGGTGGTGGATTTCACGTTCCAGATGATGAGCTGCTTTCCAAGGGCGTCCGCCACCGCCTGGGCCAGCATGGTCTTGCCGGTGCCGGGCTCGCCCTTGATGAGCAGGGGCTTTTGCAGCGTCACGGCAATGTTGACAGCCGTCATCAGCTCGTCAGACGCCACGTACCGGCTGGTTCCCGTAAATGTCGCGTTCATAATGGATCTCCTCGATCTGTCCAGATTCGCCCCGTGCCCGGAGCCTTATCCCAGCATTATAGCAAAGCGGCCTCCGGAATACAATCCCGCCTTCGCGGGGTGTTTCACGGTGCAACGTCGCACCGTATCACATTTTAACGTTTTTTGATACGTACCGGAGGCTTTGCCGCTGTTTCTCCCCGTCTTTGCGGAAAATCCAGCGTCCGCACAGTTGGCATATTTCTTGCTTAATAACTTGGCAAACGCACTTTCCCCATTGATGATTTTTACAAAAAGGTTTTTGAAAGAGGGTCATATTATGGAAAATGGAAAAGGCTTACTGGACGGCGTTGTCGTTCTGGATCTGGGCCGCGTGCTGGCATGCCCCTATGCGGCGGTCCTGATGGCTGACCTGGGCGCCACGGTCATCAAAATTGAAAACCCCAAGGGCGGCGACGATACCCGCAAAATGGGTCCCTTCATCAACGGCAACAGCGTGTATTACACCAACTTCAACCGCAGTAAGGTGGGCATCACCCTGAACCTGAAGGAGCCTGAGGGCAAGGAGATCTTCAAGGAGCTGGTGAAGAAGGCCGACGTGGTTCTGGAGAACTACCGCCCCGGCACCATGGAAAAACTGGGTCTGGGCTATGATGTTCTGAAGGAGGTCAACCCCGGCATCGTCTACGGCTCCGTTTCCGGCTTCGGCCACACCGGCCCCCTGAGCAAGCGCGCCGGCTATGATATCGTCGGTCAGGCCATGGGCGGCCTCATGAGCACCAGCGGCTGGCCCGGCGGCCCCGCCACCCGCTCCGGGACTCCCCTGGGCGATGTACTGGGCGCTTTGAACATGACGGTGGGCGTTCTGGCCGCTCTGGTGAACAAGCAGAAGACCGGCCTGGGCGAAAAGGTGGATGTAGCTCTGGTGGATTCCGTGGCGGCGGCCATGGAGAACATTACCATGATCTATCAGTCCACCGGCCGTATTCCCCAGCGCATCGGCAACCGCTATGAATCCACCTATCCGTACGATACTTTCCCCACCAAGGACGGCGACGTGGTCATTGCCGCCGGCAACAACAAGCTTTTCGGCATCCTGTGCGACGTGATGGGCCGTCCCGAATTGAAGACCGATCCCCGCTTCCTGGAGGTCAAGGACCGTGTGGCCAACCACGACGCCCTGCGGGACGAGATCGTGCCCTGGACCCAGCAGCACACCATCGACGAGGTTGACAAGCTGCTCAACGACGGCGGCTGCCCCGCCTGCCCCGTGAACACCATCGACCGTCTGGTGGTGGACCCCCAGATCGCCGGTGCCCGCGGCATGTTCCCCACCATCGACCAGCCCGGTATCGGCGAGCTGGCCATCACCGCCATTCCGCAGCACCTGACCCGCACCAGCTCTCAGCCCCGGAAGCCTGCCCCCCTGCTGGGCGAGGACAACGCGGCCGTCTACGGCCAGATGCTGGGTCTCGACGAGGCCAAGTTGGCCGAGCTGAAGAAAAAGGGCGTTATCTGAGCAAGGAGGCCGTGTAGATCATGAGCAAGCAGATCGAGATCATCGAAGTCGGCCCCCGGGATGGCTTCCAGAGCGTCAAATGCGCGCAGATCACCACTGAGCAGAAGCTTCAGGTCATCGACGATCTGGTGGCCTCCGGCGTGAAGCATATGGAGTACACCTCCTTCGTCAGTCCCAAGGCCATCCCCCAGCTGGCGGACGCCAAGGACGTGACCAAGGCGGTGCTGGAAAAGTATCCCGACGTGGACCTGTTCGCCCTGGTGCCCAACCTGCGGGGCGCCCAGAATGCCTATGAGCTGGGCCTGCGGAAGGTGTGCTATGTGGTGTCCCTCAGCGTGAGCCACAACAAGGCCAACATCAACCGCACCCATGAGCAGTCTCTGGAGGCCTACAAGGAGATCCGGGCCGCTTATCCCGACCTGGATATCATCGTGGACCTGGCCACCACCTTTGGCTGCCCCTTTGAGGGCAAGTATGAGGACCCCGCCGCCGTGGTGGCGTTCTTGAAGGATTACGTGGACGCCGGCATGACCACCTGCTGCCTGTGCGACACCATCGGCGTCGCCGATCCCGCCCAGGTGAAGGCCGTCATCTCCGCCGTGAAGGCCGCTTATCCCGGCCTGGACCTGATGGTCCACTTCCACGATACCCGCGGTCTCGGCATGGCCAACAGCCTGGCCGCCATGGAGTGCGGCGTCACCAAGATCCAGGCCGCGCTGGGCGGCCTGGGCGGCTGCCCCTTCGCTCCCGGCGCCTCCGGCAACCTCTCCACGGAGGATGCCGTGTGGATGTTCAACGAAATGGGCTATGACACCGGCATCAGCTTCTCCAAGCTCCTGGCCGCCGCCAAATCCCAGGCCAAGGTCATCGCCGGCAATTACAGCGGTCACCACATCCATATCGAAGCTGAGACCCCCTGCAAGGCCTGAGCCTTCCATTCTTTTGCTTTTCTCCCCCCCTCTCTCTTCTTATATGCAGAGGACCGGACTTCTCAAAGAAGTCCGGTCCTCTGCGCTGTGGGTGAAGCCGCCCGTCATTTTTCAGCGCGGGTCCTCTGCCAGTCACGCTTTTCTTGCGTCCTGTCAGGGACATTGATATAATGAGTATCATCAGCTTGCAAAGGAGAACGGGCATGACGAAAAAACTCGTTTTGATCACCCAGGCCGCATCCACCTGCCCTGTCTATGCGCAGCGGCTCCACCAGTTTTTCGGCTCCAGCATCACGCTGGAGTGCTTCAGCGTGGAAGCGGGCGATTTTCCATCTATGCCCACGGACGCGGACCTGTATATCGCGGCCGCCACCTCCTCCGATGCCTTCACCCAGATCATGGGGCTGATCCCCGGAGAGGGTCGGGTCATCTCCCCCTCCGTCACCTACTTTAAAAAGGAGATCGAGGCGCTGCGGCAGATGCCCCGGGGCACCCGGGCCATGCTGGTGAATCTCAGCGTACAAATGGCATACGAGAGCATTTCGGAATTGAACCGGCTGGGCGTCACCCAAATCGAATTCACGCCGGTATATCCCGGCTCCAGCTATCCGCCGGATGTCGCCCTTGCCATCACACCGGGAGAGGCCCGGTACGTTCCACCCACCGCGCTGCGGGTGATCGACCTGGGCCCCCGCGTCTTTACGGCGGACACGCTGTTGGAGATCGCCCTGAAGCTGGGCTTCACCTGGTTCCCCAAAAGTGCCGAATTCCGCGCCTATGCCGATTCTCTGGCGGACCAGGGACAGAGTCTGGCCTCTCTGTGGAGCGCCAACCTGAAATCGGAATCCTACCTGGACATTCTGATGGGCGCCCTGGAGACCGGCATTTTAGGTGTGGATGTGGACAGCCGCATCTTTGCCCTGAATGATCTGGCGGAAAACATGCTGGGCCTGCGGCGGAAGGAGGCCATTGGCCAGCCGCTGCCCCTGGCCTGCCGGGACCTTGCCCGGCAGCTGACGGAAAACGACCGGAGACAAAAGGCCTCCCGGCTCATTCAGCTGAAGGACACCTATCTCAGCCTCTCCACCGCGCCGGTGGACTGGCAGGGCGAGTACATTGGCTGCTTTTTGCTGCTGCAGCGCTTTACCGAGGAGGAGGAGCGCCAGCACCAGTTCCGCCTGCAAATGTACCACCGGGGCTATCAGTCCAAGTATGTGTTCGATGACATTATTGGTCAAAGCGACATCATGCTGCGCACCAAGCAGATCGCCGCCAAAATGGCCGCCACCGATTCCTCCATCCTGCTGACCGGGGAAAGCGGCACCGGCAAGGAGCTGTTCGCTCACTCTATCCACAACGCCTCCCCCCGCCGGAACATGCCCTTTGTGGCTATCAACTGCGCCGCCCTGTCGGACCCCCTGCTGGAAAGCGAGCTGTTCGGCTATGACGAGGGTGCCTTTACCGGCGCCAAAAAGGGCGGCAAGCTGGGGCTTTTTGAATTCGCCCACCGGGGCACGCTGTTTCTGGACGAGATCGAGGGCATGAGCCAGCCCCTGCAGATCAAGCTGCTGCGGGTATTGCAGGAAAAGGAATTCATGCGGGTGGGCGGCAGCCGCATCATCCCCACGGACGTGCGGATCATTGCCGCCTCCAACGAGGATATTTTAGAGCGGGTGCGGCAGGGCACCTTCCGCAAGGACCTGTACTACCGCCTGAACACTCTGCCCATCTCCATTCCGCCCCTCCGGGACCGGGGCGAGGATCTGTTTCTCATCGCCGAGCATCTGATGGCCCGAAGCAACAACCACTTCACCTTTGCCCCCTCCGCCCAGGCGGTGCTGCGGGCCTATGGCTGGGACGGCAATGTCCGGGAGTTGGCGAATCTTGTGGAGTACCTCTCCATGCTGGGAAAGGAACTCGTGGAGGCGGAGGACCTGCCTCCCTATCTCCGGGCGGAGGCGGCGGCAGACCCAGCCCCTCCGGCGGCTGTCCCCCAGCCAAGCGCCGCCGGACGGGAGTTCCGGCAGGCGGCCCACGGACGGGAGGAGCTGTTCTGCTTTTTGGTGCGCACCATGGGCGGCGTGGACCGGGGCATCGGTCGGGGCGCCCTGCTTCTGGAGGCCCGGCGTCAGCACATCCCCGCCACGGAGCAGGAGATACGGGATGTTTTGCTGGTCCTGCACCGTTTGGGTCTGGTTTCCGTCTCCCGAGGCCGGGGCGGCAGCCGTCTGACGCAAAAGGGCCTTGCGTTGTATCAGGAACTTTCACCAAATGCCGTTAAATAACTGGGTAAAGATAATATCTTTACCCAGTTATTTTCGACCTTGCTCACGATGTTCCGGCAAAATTTTCCTCTTTTTCTGTCCAATTTGTGAAATAGCTCTCTGAAAACTTGTCCAACCTCACGAAAAAACCGCCCAGGCCCCCAAATGGCACATAATTTGCTATATATTCCAGCAGTCGAACAAAAGCAAAAGGAGGAAACAGCATATGACGTACAATTTTGACGAGATCGTGGACCGTTCTCAAAACTACGCCGCCAAGTTTGAGGAATCGGAACTCCACTATGGCACCAACAACGTGATCCCCCTGTGGATCGCGGATATGGACTTCCGCACCGCCCCCTGCATCGTGGAGGCCATCAAGCAGCGTGCCGACCAGGGCATCTTCGGCTACACCTGGCGGACCCCCAAGTATTTCGAGGCCATTGCCGCCTGGCAGGAAAAGCGCAACGGCTGGCGGCCGGAGATTGAGAAGATGGCCTTTGCCCCCGGCGTGGTGCCCGGCATGCGAATGATCCTGACCATGTTCACCCAGCCCGGCGACAAGGTCCTCATCCAGCAGCCGGTGTATCACCCCTTCGCCGACGTGGTGCACAACACCGGCCGGGAGCTGGTGGTCAGCCCCCTGAAGCGGGATGAAAACGGTTATTACACCATGGACTACGCGGATTTTGAGGAAAAGGCCAGGGGCGCCAAATACTTCATCCTCTGCAACCCCCACAACCCCGTGGGCCGTGTCTGGAC
>JAETPK010000007.1 GCA_021771265.1 Oscillospiraceae bacterium | reverse complement strand
GCCCGGGGCTTTGGCGACCTGTCCGAGAACAGCGAGTATGACGAGGCCAAAAACGAGCAGGGCAAGCTGTACTCCCGCATTGCCGAGCTGGAGGAGATCCTGCAGCATGTGGTCATCGTGGACGAGAGCAACGCCCCCACCAATGTGGTCACCATCGGCTGCAAGGTGACGGTGGCGGACGCCAGCGGCAAGGAGCTGCCCGCCTATAAGATCGTGGGCTCACAGGAGGCCGATCCCATGCACGGTATCATTTCCGAGGAATCCCCCTTCGGCAAGGCCCTCATCGGCGCCAAGGAGGGAGACACCGTCACGGTGGAGGCGCCCCGGGGCGCCATCAACTACACGGTGCGCAAGATCGAGCGGTAAGGAGAAGAACATGGCTGAACAAAAGATGAACCAGCAGCCGGAGCAGGACCTGAGCCAGCAGACTAAGGTCCGCCGGGAGAAGCTGGCCGCCCTCCAGGCCGAGGGCCAGGACCCTTTCCGGGAGACCCGGTTCGACTGGGACACGACCTCCCGGCAGATCAAGGACAACTTCGACGCCATGGAGGGCCAGGCTGTGAAGATTGCCGGCCGCCTCATGAGCAAGCGGGGCATGGGCAAGGTCAGCTTCTGCGATCTCCAGGACCGTGACGGACGCATCCAGCTGTACGCCCGCCAGGACGAAATGGACGAGGCGGTGTACAAAAAGTTCAAGAAGTTCGACATCGGCGACATCGTGGGCGTGGACGGCGAGGTATTCCGCACCCAGCGGGGCGAGATGAGCGTCCGCGCCAAGAACATCACCCTGCTGTCCAAGTCTCTGCTGCCCCTGCCAGAGAAGTTCCACGGCCTACAGAACAAGGAGCTGCGGTTCCGCCAGCGGTACGTGGACCTGATGGTGAACCCTGAGGTGAAGCGGAACTTCATCATCCGCTCTCAGTTCATCAAGTTTATGCGGGACTATCTGGACGGCATGGGCTATATCGAGGTGGAGACCCCGGTGCTGAACACCATCGCCGGCGGTGCCGCCGCCCGGCCCTTCATCACCCACCACAACACCCTGGACATCGATATGTATATGCGCATCGCCACGGAGCTGCCCCTGAAGCGGCTCATCGTGGGCGGCATGGACCGGGTGTATGAGATCGGCCGCATTTTCCGCAACGAGGGCATGGACCCCAAGCATAACCCCGAGTTCACCACCGTGGAGCTGTACCAGGCCTACACGGATTTCCACGGCATGATGGATATCGCCGAGGGCATCATCTCCGGCGCCGCCCAGAAGATCCTGGGCACCTATGAGGTGGAATGGATGGGAGAGAAGATCGACCTGACCCCCGGCTGGCGCCGGCTGACCATGGTGGATGCCGTGAAGGAGTATGTGGGCATCGACTTCGGCGCCATCACCGATGACGCGGAGGCTGTGGCCGCCGCCAAGGCCTGCGGCGTGGAACTGGCCGCCGCCGCTGAGAAGACCTGGGGCAACGCCCTGTACGCCTGCTTCGACCAGAAGGTGGAGGAAAAGCTCATCCAGCCCACCTTCATCACCATGTACCCCGTGGAGGTCTCCCCCCTGACCAAGCGCTCTCCGGCGGACCCCCGGCTCACCGAGCGGTTTGAGCTGTTTATCTGCCACAGCGAGCTGGCCAACGCATATTCCGAGCTAAACGACCCCATCGACCAGCGCCAGCGCTTTGAAAAGCAGGTGGAGCAGCGGGAGCGGGGAGACGATGAGACGGAGATGCTGGACGAGGATTTCCTCAATGCCTTGGAATACGGCATGCCCCCCACGGGCGGCATGGGCATGGGCATCGACCGCACGGTGATGCTCCTCACCGGTGCCGACACCATCCGGGAGGTCATTCTCTTCCCCACAATGAAGCCGATTGACTGAGAACATCAGAAAATATAAGACCGGAGAGCCAAACGGCTCTCCGGTCTTATCATCTTATCATCTGGAAAGACTCAGCCCTCTGCCCACAGGTCGTCAGGATAGATGCCGGCGGCGGTCTTTTCGGCAATGGCTGCCACCACGGTGGGCTTGTCCTCCTGATAGGTGACGCCGTACCACTTGTCGGCGCTGCGCAGGATCTTGGCCCGGGCCTTTCCCTCGGCAATGAGCTGACTGATGACACTGGGCAGGTAGTATTCCCCCTTCTGCGGGTCCTCCGCCAGGGCCTTGTCCAGGAAGGCGGGGAAGCGCTCCCAGGCCTGGCCGAAAAAGCTGCTGGTGAGGCCCCACAGGTTCATGGACACGATGGTGTCCCCGGGCAGGGAAGTCCAGGTGGCGCCGCCGTCCTCGGTGCAGCGGGCGTTGGCCCCGTCCTTTTCAATGTGGGTGTGCTCCGTGACGGTCCGTAGGAAATGCTCGCCGTCCTCCGTGCAGACGCCCCGGGACACGTGGCCGTTTTCCGTGACGGTGTTGCCCAGCTGATAGCCCACCATGGCGTATTCATAGCAGCCGGGACGGTCGGGGTGCCGGCTCAGATAGTCGTAAATGGCCCGGAAGGCCTCGGGACCGTAATAGTCGTCGGAGTTCACCACAGCGAAGGGCCCATCCACCAGATGGCGGGCGGCCAGAATGGCATGGCAGGTGCCCCAGGGCTTTTTCCGGCCCTCGGGGACAGCGTAGCCCTCCGGCAGGTCATCCAGCTCCTGATAGGCGTATTGCACGTTGATGACCTTGCTGAGGCGGTTGCCGATGGCGACCTTGAAGGTCTCCTCAATCTCATGCTTGATGACGAATACCACCGTTTCGAAACCGGCGCGGCGGGCGTCATAAATGGAATAGTCGATGATGAGCTGGCCATGGCTGCCCACGGGGTCCACCTGCTTGAGACCGCCGTAGCGGCTGCCCATGCCCGCGGCCATGACCACCAGAACGGGTTTGTTCATGTTGATCGCTCTCCTTGTGTCTAAAATATGGCGGGGCGGACGCTCAGCCCCGGTAGCCGTTGGGATTCATGGACTGCCACTTCCAGCTGGAGGCGCACATGTCCTCAATGTCCCGCTGGGCCTTCCAGCCCATCTCGTCAAAGGCCTTTTGGGGGTCAGCGTAGCATTCGGCGATGTCGCCGGGACGGCGGGGGTCCACCACATAGGGCAGGGCCTTGCCGCAGGCCTTTTCATAGGCGTGGAGCACATCCAGCACGCTGTATCCAACGCCGGTGCCCAGGTTGCAGATGAACAGGCCGCACTTGCTCTCCAGCTTCTTCAGGGCGGCCACATGGCCCTGGGCCAGGTCCACCACATGGATATAATCCCGGACGCCGGTGCCGTCGGGAGTGGGATAATCATCGCCGTAGACATGGAGCTTTTCCAGCTTGCCCACAGCCACCTGGGCGATGTAAGGCACCAGGTTGTTGGGGATGCCGTTGGGGTCCTCGCCGATGAGGCCGCTTTCATGGGCGCCGATGGGGTTGAAGTACCGCAGCAGGGCCACGTTCAGCGTGGGGTCCGCCTTGCAGTAGTCCGTGAGGATGCGCTCAATGAACAGCTTGGTGGTGCCGTAGGGGTTGGTGGTCCCGCCGGTGGGGAAGTCCTCCCGGATGGGCACGCTGGCGGGGTCTCCGTATACGGTGGCGGAAGAGGAGAACACGAAGTTTTTCACGCCGTGGTCCCGCATGACGTTCAGCAGCACCAGCGTGCTGACCAGATTGTTGGTATAGTACTCCAGAGGCTTTCTCACGCTCTCGCCCACGGCCTTCAGCCCGGCGAAGTGCATGACGGCGTCAATGCCGGGGTACTGGGCGAACAGGGCCTCCGTGGCGGCGGGATCGCACAGGTCCGCCTTCACAAAGGGAACGGTCTTGCCGGTGATCTGCTCCACCCGGCGCACGGCCTCCTCGCTGGCGTTGCACAGGTTATCCACCACCACGATGTTATAGCCGGCCTCCAGCAGCTCCACGCAGGTGTGGCTGCCGATGTAACCGGCGCCGCCGCTGACTAAAATAGACATAGAAAACGCTCCTTTATTAAAAAATGGATGTGATGCTCATGGTGTTTATCATACCAATGGAAGGTGGAAAAGGGAATGGACGATTGACCACAGGATTTGCACCCTCGTTCATGGCCGCTCTGGTTTCGGCCGCTTCTGTGCCGGCGCCGGCAGTGGAAGCGGGAAACGGCGGCGTTCGCTCAGACAGAGGGAGGCAGAAAGTAGTAGGACCCGTCCGGCGCCCGGCGGGAGCGGATGCCGAACACCCGGTCCAGCTTCCCGCCGGCATACAGCTCCTCCGGCGTGCCCCGCTGTACCAGCCGCCCTTGCTCCAGCAGGACCAGCTGGGTGCTGTACCGCAGGGCGTGGGACAGGTCGTGAAGGACCATGACCACAGTCTTGCCCCGGCCGGGCAGAGAGGCGATGAGGTCCAGCAGCTCAAATTGCCGCCCAGGGTCCAGATAGGTGGTGGGCTCATCCAGAAGGATGAGGTCCGCGTCCTGGGCCAGGACCATGGCCAGATATACCCGCTGGCGTTCACCGCCGGAGAGTGCCCGCAGGTCCCGGTCGGCCCAAGCCGCCACGCCGGTGGCCTCCATGGCCGCCTGGACCGCCATTCGGTCCTCCGGACGGAGCCGCCGGGAAAAGCCCAGGTGAGGGAAACGGCCATGGGCCACCAACGCGCCCGCAGAGATGGCGGGCACGGAACGGACTTGGGGCATAAAGGCGGCCTTCCGGGCAAACTCCGTCCGCCCGTAGGAGGAGAGAGACCGGCCATCCAGAAGAATCTCTCCCGCCAGCAAAGGGAGCTGCCGGGCGGCTGTGCGCAGCAGGGTGGTCTTGCCGCAGCCGTTGGGGCCGATGAGGGCCGTCAGAGAGCATTTGGGAACGGTGAAGGATATCTCCCGCAATACCGGGCTGGAGCCGTAGCCGGCGGCGGCGCCGCGAAGCTCAAGCATAGACGCGGCCCCCCTTCCGGCGCAGCAGCAGGTACAGGAAAAACGGACCGCCCAGCAGGGACATAACGATGCCCACCGGCAACTGAAAGGGAGCGAACAGCACCCGGGCCAGCACGTCGCAGACCAGCACGAAGGCGCCGCCCAGCAAGGCGGCGGCAGGCAGCAGCCAGCGGTTGTCGCTGCCCACCAGCCGCCGGGTCATATGGGGCACCAGCAGCCCCACGAAGCCCAGCAGCCCTGAAAAGCTGACGGCGGCGCCTGCCAGCAGGGCGGCGGCAAGAATGGCCAGAAACCGCACCCGGCCCACATGGAGCCCGAGACTGGCGGCGCTTTCCTCCCCCAGCTGGAGCACGTTCAGCTCCACGGAGAGAAACAGGGCCAGGGCGGCGCCGATGGCCAGATACCAGCCGCTGCGGCCCACGGCGGCCAGGGTCACGCCGGAAAAGCCGCCCATCATGAAGCTGGAGGCGCCGGTCAGACTGTCCGGCGCCAGCAGGGTGATGGTGTTGCTGCCGGCGGTGAGGATGCTGCTGACGGCGAGACCCGCCAGAATGAGGGTGGTGCGGGACAGGCCAGCCCGCACCGCCAGCAGATAGATGAACAGCGCGGTGAGAAAAGCCCCCAGGAAGGAGGCCATGGGCATCCGTCCGGCGCCGGGGAAAAACGTGGCCGTCAGCAGCGCGGCAAAGCCGGCGCCGGCGTTGACACCGATGACATTGGGACTGGCCATGGTGTTGTTCAGCACCGCCTGCATAAGGGCACCGGACAGCGCCAGGGCGCCGCCTGCCAGCGCCGCCGCCACAGTCCTGGGAATGCGGACGAAAAACAGGGTGCGGCGGACGGGGTCATCGGCGTCGCCGCTGCGCAGGGCCTCCAGCAGTTGGGCAAGGGAATAGTTCTGACTGCCGTACCGAAGGCTCAGGGCCGCGGCGGCGCAGAGGGCCAGCGCCAGGAGGGCCAGCACCGCCGCCCGCCGCTCAGGAGAGCTGGGCGGCCAGGTCCGGATACAGGATTTTGGCAAGATAGGCATAGCTTTCCCCCCATCGGGCATTTGGCTTGTAGTGGAACAGCTCCCGGGGCAGCAGCACATACCGCCCGCTTTTCACGGCGGAGAGGCCCGCCCAGGCGGGATTGGAGCCGAAGGTCTCCTCCATATAGGCCATGGCGGCCTCGTCGCTGGAGCCCATGGTGGTCACCAGGATGAAGTCCGGGTCGGCGGCGATGATCTCCTCCAGGCTCAGATCCTCCAGCAGGCTCTCATGGCGGGTCACCAGGTTGTCCGCCCCCAGGTCCCGCAGGATGACGCCGGCCAGGTTGTCGTCCCCCTTGGCCTTGGCGCCGGTGGAATAGGCCCGGAGCAGCAGGGCCGTGGGCTGGGGCTGGCCGGCGACGGTGTCCAGGACCTCCTGGATCTGTGCCTGGACCGCCAGGCCGTTTTGCTGGTACAGGTCCTGACGCCCGGTCATGGAGCAGAACAGCTCCAGCATGGAGAGGTATTCGTCAAAGGTGTCTGTGCGGAAATAGGCGTGGGGAATGGCGGCGTCCGCCAGGGCCTGGTGCAGCTCCGCCTGTCCGGCGATGTCCGACGCCAGAATGACAAAATCCGGCTCAGCGGCGATGACCGCCTCCAGATTGGGCTCCTTCACGGTGCCTACCACCGCCGCCTCGCCCAGGTCCAGCTGCCGTTCCTCAATGGCGTCGCTGGTGGTGCCCACCAGCTGTCCACCGGCCAGCAGCCAGGTCTCGGCAAAGCTGCCGTACAGGGATACCACCCGGTCCCAGCGCTCAATGACGGCCTCATAGCCCAGAGCGTCGGTAAAGGTCACGGCCACCGGAGAGGGAGCGGGTTCCTCACTGGGGGCGGAGGCGCCGCAGGCGGTCAGCAGGACTGCCGCCAAAACGGCGCAGAATACAGATTTATAGTGTTTCATGCAGTGCTCCTTTTCAATCGTATACTAAAAAGTGTACCCACGCATCGGATTTTGTCAAGTGTGGGTTGCGCGGAAAAGCACAGATGTGATAAAATGCGTCTATGAAAAATATACCCTTTGTACACTGAGGGTACCCAAGAAAGGGGAAAATCATCATGCATCAGATCGATCCTCAAAGCTGGAAGCAGGATCTGCCGGCCTTTCGGGCGAAAACCGCGGAATTTTACAACGGAACGCTGAACAAGGCATCTTACAAGGGCTTTTCCGGCCTGTACGGCAGCTATGCCCAGAAGGGTGGCCAGGCCAGCATGCTGCGTCTGCGGATGACCGCCGGCCGGGTGACAAAGGAAAAACTGGCCTTCACGGCCAGGGCCATCCGGGAGCATGATGTCCCCCGGGCCCACTTCACCACCTGCCAGACCATCCAGCTCCATGATTTGGACCAGGGAGCCGTTTGCAGCATCATGGAGCAGGCCCTGGACGTGGGCATCGTCACCATGGGCGGCGGCGGTGATTTTCCCCGGAACGTCATGTGCTCTCCCCTGTCCGGCGTGGAACAGGGCGAGTATTTTGATGTGCTGCCCTGGGCGGAGGCCGCCGGAGAGTACCTCATGCACTTTATCAAGGCGGAGAAGATGCCCCGGAAGCTGAAGGTGGGCTTTTCCAACTCCCCCAAAAACATGACTCACGCCACCTTCCGGGACCTGGGCTTTGCCGCCCGGCCGGACGGCACCTTTGATGTGTACAGCGCCGGCGGCCTGGGCAACAATCCCCGCTTCGGCGTGCTGGTGGCGCAGGCCGTGGCTCCGGAGAAGATCCTGTATTATATCAAGGCCATGTGGCTGACCTTCCGGGCCTACGGCAACTATGAAAACCGGGGCAAGGCCCGTACCCGCTACATGCAGGAGGTCTGCGGCGGTGCCGAGGGCTATGCCAAGGCGTATCAGGAGAAGCTGGCGGAGGTGCTGGCAAGCGGCGAGGACCTGGACATCCATCCCGAGGCCCCGGCGTATGAAAAGCAGGGCGACGGCGTTGTGGTGGCCGGTCCCCGGGTGCTGGAACAGAAGCAGTCCGGTCTTTATACCGTGGCCTGGCACCCCCTGGGCGGCCAGCCGGCGGTAGAGACGCTGTGCGCCCTCAGCGACGCCGTCGCGGATATGGAGGCGGTGGAGCTGCGCCTTGCTCCCGACGAGACCGCCTATATCATCAACCTCACCGGAGTCGAGGCCCAGAAGGTGCTCGCCGTCACGGCGGACAGCGCCCGGAGCCTGTTTGAGACCTCTGTCAGCTGCATCGGCGGCAAGACCTGCCAGGTGGGCACTCGGGATTCCCAGGGCCTGCTGGCCGCCTGCGTGGCGGCGGTGCGGGAGGCCGGCCTGCCGGACGGCGCCCTGCCCCAGATGCACATTTCCGGCTGTCCCTCCTCCTGCGGCACCCACCAGACCGGCGCCATGGGCTTCCGGGGCGCCAGTAAGCTGGTGGACGGCAAACCCCAGCCCGCCTTCACGCTGTTCGTGGGTGGCTGCGACGCCCAAGGCCGGGAGGTCATGGGCAAAGAGGTGGGCGTCCTGCTGGAGCGGGATATTCCGGCTTTCCTGGTGGAATTGGGCAAGACCGTGGCCGCCAGCGGCATGGACCACGCTGCCTGGATCCAGGCGAACCCCGAGGGAACGGCGGAGGTTGCCAAGGCCTATCTGGGCTGAGTCTTTGAAGCTTTCTAAAACAGCTGCCGCAAGGCAGCTGTTTTACTACTTGACATATACCCCTATGGGGTATATAATGACGGCTGAAAGCGAGGGATCGATATGAACGAGTGTCAATGCCACAAAACAAAGGTGCGTTCGGAGGAGGAGTACAAGCGGCTCATTCACCGGCTCAACCGCATCGAGGGACAGATCCGGGGCATCCGGGGCATGGTGGAAAAAAGCGCCTACTGCACGGACATCTTAGTCCAGGTGTCCGCCGCCAACGCGGCGCTGAACGCATTCAGCAGGGAGCTGCTGGCCAGTCACATCAAGACCTGCGTGGCCCAGGACATCCGGGACGGGAAGGACGAGACCATCGACGAGCTGGTGGAGACCCTGCAAAAATTGATGAAATAACAGCGCTGTGGGCATCCTGAAAGGGAAGTCCGCAGTATCAGTGACGGGAGGAAGCAATGGAACAGTATACCGTAACGGGCATGAGCTGCGCCGCCTGCAGTGCCCGGGTGGAAAAGGCGGTGTCCAAAGTACCGGGGGTCACGGCCTGCTCCGTGAGCCTTTTGACTAACTCCATGGGCGTGGAAGGCAGCGCCGCGCCCCAGGCGGTCATCGCCGCCGTGGAGGAGGCCGGCTACGGCGCGGCCGTGAAGGGCGCGCCTGCGGAAGCGGCGCGGCCCGCCGCCGGAGGGGACGCCCTGCAGGACCGGGAGACGCCAATCCTGAAGCGGCGCCTGCTGGCGTCTCTGGGGTTTTTGGCGGTCCTCATGTACCTTTCCATGGGGCATATGATGTGGGGCTGGCCTGTTCCCGCCTTTTTTGAAGGGAACCACGTGGCCATGGGCCTTGCCCAGCTGCTGCTGGCGGCCATCGTCATGGTCATTAACCAAAAATTTTTTGTCAGCGGCTTTCGTGGGCTGCTGCACCGGGCGCCCAACATGGATACCCTGGTGGCACTGGGCTCCGGCGCCTCCTTCGTATACAGCACCTACGCCCTGTTTGCCATGACCGGCGCCCAGGTCCGGGGCGACATGGACGCCGTCATGGGCTATATGCATGAATTTTACTTTGAGTCCGCCGCCATGATCCTGACCCTTATCACCGTGGGCAAGATGCTGGAGGCCCGGTCCAAGGGCCGCACCACCGACGCGCTGAAAAGCCTCATGAAGCTGGCGCCCAAGACGGCCACCGTGGTCCGGGACGGCGCGGAGACGGAGGTCCCCATCCAGCAGGTCCGCCGGGGCGACGTATTTGTGGTGCGTCCCGGAGGGAGCATCCCCGTGGACGGCGTGGTGATGGAGGGGACCAGCGCCGTCAACGAATCCGCCCTCACCGGCGAGAGCGTCCCCGCGGACAAGGGGCCGGGGGACACGGTGTCCGCCGCCACGGTGAACCAATCCGGCTTCCTCCGGTGCGAGGCCACCCGGGTGGGAGAGGACACCACGCTCTCCCAGATCATCCGCATGGTCTCCGACGCGGCGGCTACCAAGGCCCCCATCGCCAAGGTGGCGGACCGGGTGTCCGGCGTGTTTGTGCCGGTGGTCATGGCCATTGCCGTTGTCACCACCGCCGTGTGGCTGCTGGCGGGACAGACGGTGGGCTTCGCGCTGGCCCGGGGCATTTCCGTGCTGGTCATCTCCTGCCCCTGCGCCCTGGGGCTTGCCACGCCGGTGGCCATCATGGTGGGCAGCGGCCTGGGTGCCAAAAACGGCATCCTGTTCAAGACCGCCGTTTCCCTGGAGGAGACGGGAAAGACCCAGATCGTGGCCCTGGATAAAACCGGCACCATCACCTCCGGCGCGCCGAAGGTGACGGATATCCTCCCGGCGAAAGACAGCACCGAGGACGGCCTGTTGGGCCTGGCCGCATGCCTGGAGGGACCCTCCCAGCATCCGCTGGCCGCCGCCATCGTGGAGGAGGCCCGGCGGCGGGAGCTGCCCATCACTTCGGTTGGAAATTTCAACGCCGTCCACGGGCGGGGCGTCCGGGCGGTCGTGGGCAAGGACACCTTCATCGGCGGAAACCAGGCCATGCTGGAGGAGGCGGGCATCGATACGGACACGCTCGCCGTCCAGGCGGACGCCCTGGCCGCCCAGGGGAAGACCCCCATGTTCTTTGCCAATGAGACGGAGAAAACGCTTTTGGGCGTCATTGCCGTGGCGGACGTGATCAAGGAGGACAGTCCCCAGGCGGTCAAGGAGCTGCGGGACATGGGCATCCGGGTGGTCATGCTCACCGGCGACAACGAGCGCACCGCCAAAGCCATCGGCGCCCAGGCCGGCGTGGACGAGGTCATCGCCGGTGTTCTGCCGGAGGGGAAGGAGCGGGTCATCCGGGAGCTGAAGCGGCAGGGGAAGGTGGCCATGGTGGGCGACGGCATCAACGACGCCCCGGCCCTGACCCGGGCGGATATGGGCATCGCCATCGGCGCCGGCACAGACGTGGCTATCGACGCGGCGGACGTGGTGCTGGTGAAGAGCCGCCTTTTGGATGTGCCGGCGGCCATCCGGCTCAGCCGGGCTGCCCTGCGAAATATCCACGAAAACCTGTTTTGGGCATTTTTCTACAATGTGGTGGGCATCCCTCTGGCGGCGGGCATATGGTATCCCCTGCTGGGCTGGAAGCTGAACCCCATGTTCGGCGCGGCGGCTATGAGCCTCAGCAGCTTCTGCGTTGTCACCAACGCATTGCGTCTGAACCTGTTTGACCTGCGCAAAGCGGAAGGACAGAAAAAAATAAAACAGCAAAAGGAGAACAAGACGATGGAAAAGACCATGAAGATCGAAGGTATGATGTGCGCCCACTGCGAAGCGCGGGTGAAAAAGACCCTGGAGGCCGTTCCCGGCGTGGCCGGCGCGGAGGTCAGCCATGAGAAAGGTACCGCTGTGGTGACGCTCAGCGGCGAGGTATCCAACGAAACGCTGAAGTCCGCCGTGGAGGCCCAGGACTACAAGGTGGTCTCCGTCCAGTAACAGCCGAAAAGCGCCGGTGCTTCCGTTTGGGGGCACCGGCGCTTTCCGTTGGGGGGAAATGGGAAAAGTTTACGGAAAATTCACGGGATCTCGACGGGACGCGGCGGAAAATACGGAAAAGCATGGCTTGACAACGGATAGGGATACATTTATTATAATAGAACATATGAACAGCGGCAGAAGGGGGACACTGTCCCCCTTTTCCCACGGAAAGGAGCCGGGATCGATGGAGAAGATCACCAGCCGCCAAAATCCACTGTGTACGCATCTGCGGAAGCTGGCCGCTTCCGGCTCTTACCGCCGCAGGTGCGGGGAATTCCTCTGCGACAGCCCCAAGCTGCTGGAGGAGGCCCTTTTGTGGAAGGGGGATCTCCACACGGTGGTGGCCACGGAGCAGGCGGCCCTGCCGCCCATCCCGGCGGGCGTCCGGACGGTACAGGTGCCGCCGGATGTGATGGCCTCCGTCTCCCCAGCTCAGACGCCCCAGGGGGTCCTGTCCGTCTGCGGCCTGCGGTCCCCGGTCCTGCCGGAAAGGCTGGCGGGAAAGCGGTATATGGTGCTGGACGGGGTCCAGGACCCCGGAAACGTGGGTACCATCCTCCGCACAGCCGACGCCTTCCGGGCGGACGGACTGTTTTTGGTGAACGCCTGCGCGGACCTTTATAACCCCAAGACTGTCCGGGCCACCATGGGAGCGGTATTCCGCTGCCCGGTGTGGTCCTGCGGTGTGGAGGAGCTGCGGGCCCTGCTGGCTGCCAGCGGCCTGCCCCTGTACGGCGCCGCTCTGCGGACTGATACGGTGGATGTCCGCGCACTGGATTATGGCCGCTGCGCCATCGCCATCGGCAGCGAAGGCAAGGGCCTCTCCCAGGAGATGCTGGCGGCGTGCGACCGGACGGCGCGCATCCCCATGAGCGAACATTGTGAATCCCTGAACGCGGCGGCCGCCGCCGCGGTGCTGCTGTGGGAAGCCGCCCGGAACGACCAGCTGTGAAGGGCGTCCGGCGGTTCCTGGCGGCGCTTTTGGCCGCTGCCTTGACCTATGCCGCCTTTCAGACGGTCAGCATTTGGCGTTACGGGTCGGTGGATGAAAAGCGGCCGGCGGACGTGGCCGTGGTGCTGGGCGCCGGAACGTATGACGGCGAGGTGTCGCCGGTGTATCAGGAGCGGATCAACCACGGCATCTGGCTGTATGAGAACGGCTACGTGGAAAAGCTGATTTTGACTGGCGGCTATGGCGAGGTAAGCTCTGTTTCCGACGCGGCCGCTGCTGGGCGGTACGCGGTGTTGGCCGGCGTGCCGGAAACGGACATCCTGATTGAGGAGCGGTCCACGATCACCCAGGAAAACCTCCTGTACGCCAAGGAGCTGATGGATGAGGCGGGGTATGAGACGGCGCTGATCGTCAGCGACCCGCTGCATATGAAGCGGGCCATGCTGCTGGCGAAGGACACCGGGCTGGAGGCTTACAGCGCTCCCACGCCCACCAGCCGCTACAAAAGCTTCCGTACGAAAGGAAAATTTCTCGCGCGGGAAGTATTTTACTATATCGGATACCAGGCCTGCCGCCTGGTCGCCTGACAAGCGGGGAGGCTTGGGCATGCTGAAATACTGGCTGTGGCTGACGAATCTGCGGGGCCTGCGGAACCAGACCCGGCTGGCGCTTCTGCGCCATTTCGGCACGCCGGAGGATATTTATTACGCCGACGAGGAGGAGCTGCTGCTGACGGAGGGCATGACCCGGGAGCAGGCGGCGCTGTTGTCGGACCACGACCTCTCTGCCGTGGACCGCATATTGGCGGATTGCCAGCGGCTGGACCTGACGCTTCTGACCTTGCAGGACGCCGCCTATCCCGGACGGCTGAAAAATATTTACGACCCGCCTTGCCTGCTGTATGTGAAGGGGCGTCTGCCAGCTTTTGACGAGGAGGCGGCCGTGGCCGTGGTGGGCACCCGGAAGTGCACGCCCTACGGCACCGCCGCGGCGGAAAAGCTGGGCTATGGCCTGGCCGCCGGCGGCGCGCTGGTGGTCAGCGGCCTTGCCTCCGGCATCGACGGCGCGGCGGCCCGGGGAGCTCTGCGTGCCGGCGGTATCGTGGCCGGCGTTGTGGGCAACGGGCTGGATGTCCAGTACCCGTATGAGAACCGATACCTTTACGAGGATGTGGCGGCCGCCGGTGTGCTTCTCAGTGAGTATCCTCCGGGGACCCGTCCGGCGGGAAGTCATTTCCCTGTGCGCAACCGGATCCTCTCCGGCTTGTCTCTGGCCACGCTGGTGGTGGAGGCGCCGGAGCGCAGCGGAGCCCTCATCACCGCCGGTACGGCGCTGGAGCAGGGCAGGGACGTGTTCGCCGTCCCCGGGCCCATCGACGCGCCCAACAGCGTGGGCTGCAACGGTCTCATCCGGGATGGCGCGGGCCTGGTGAGCGAGGCGTGGGACATCCTGCGGGAATACGAGGCCCGCTTCCCGGAAAAGCTGCGGCAGACGGAGCGGCGCCCCCAGCCGGAGGTAACGGGCTATCTGGCCCGCCAGCGGACGGAGGCCAAGCCGGTGCCGCCGGCCGTGGACCCGGAGGACCCCGCTCTGGGTCTCACCGACGACCAGATCGCCCTGCTGCGGGCGCTGCCGGCAGAGGAACCCATCCAGGTGGATGATCTCATCGAGACCACCGGCATCCCTACCCGGCGGGTGCTGTCCGCCCTGACGGTATTGGAAATTGAAAATCTGGTGGCACAGCACAGCGGCAAGCGCTATACCCGCGCGGTGTCCCTTTCAGGACCCTTGGCAAAATAACGCGCCCCGGCGGCGCATGGAGGTAACTATGGCAAATCACAGCCTGGTCATCGTGGAGTCTCCCGCGAAGGCCAAAACCATCGGAAAATATTTGGGTAAGGACTTTGAAGTGAAGGCCTGCATGGGCCACCTGCGGGACCTGCCCAAAAGCGTTCTGGGTGTGGACCTGGAGCATGATTTCGAGCCGGTCTACAAGCCCATCAAGGGCAAGGAAGAGATCATCAGCGACTTGAAAAAGTCCGCCAAAAAGGCGGACATGGTGTATCTCGCAACCGACCCGGACCGGGAGGGAGAGGCCATCTCCTGGCATTTGAAGCAGCTTTTGGACCTGCCGGACGAAAAGACCCGCCGGGTCACGTTCAATGAGATCACGAAGAAGGTGGTCCAGGAGAGCATCCGGGAGCCCCGGGACATTAATCAGGACCTGGTGGATGCCCAGCAGGCCCGCCGCATCCTGGACCGCATCGTGGGCTATGAGCTCAGTCCCCTGCTGTGGAAGAAGGTCCGCCGGGGATTGTCTGCCGGCCGGGTCCAGTCTGTGGCCACCCGTATGGTGGATGACCGGGACCGGGAGATCGAGGCCTTCCAGCCGGAGGAGTACTGGACCCTGGACGCCAATCTCCTGGGCAGCGATGTGAAAAAGGTCCCATTTGCCGCCCATTATCACGGTAAGGGCGGCAAGAAGGCGGAGCTGAAGTCCGCCGGCGAGGTGGACGCCGTGGTGCGGGAGACGGAAAACGCCGTATTCCAGGTGAAGTCCGTGAAGCGCACGGACAAGCAGCGCAGCCCCTCGCCCCCCTTCACCACCTCCACCATGCAGCAGGAGGCCTCCCGCAAGCTCAGCATGACGCCCCGCCGCACCATGGCCATCGCCCAGCAACTGTACGAGGGCGTGGATATCGAGGGGGAGGGCACCGTGGGCCTCATCACCTATATGCGTACTGACTCTCTGCGGATCTCTGAGGAGGCCCTGGCATCCGCCAAGGAGTTCATCCTGGGCCGCTACGGCCAGGAGTATTATCCCGCTCAGGTCCACCGCTACAAGGCCAAGGCAAACGCCCAGGACGCCCATGAGGCCATCCGCCCCAGCAATGTCAACTGGACGCCGGAAATGCTGAAAAAGGATCTGACCGGCGAGCAGTACCGGCTGTACCGCCTGGTGTGGAGCCGCTTTGTGGCCTGCCAGATGGCCAACGCCGTGTATGACAGCGTGGCCGTGGACATCGAGGCCAACGGCCACAGCTTCCGGGCCACCTCCTCCAGCCTGAAGTTCTCCGGCTACACCGCCGTGTACGAGGAGGGCCGGGATGAGGAGAAGGAGGAGAAAGAGTCCCCCCTGCCCGCCTTGCAGGAAGGGGAGATCCTGGCCCTGAAGAGCTTTTCCCGGGACCAGCATTTCACCCAGCCGCCCGCCCATTATACCGACGCCACCCTCATCCGCGCCATGGAGGAGCAGGGCATCGGCCGTCCTTCCACCTACGCCCCCACCGTGTCCACCATCCTGGACCGGGAGTACGTCATCAAGGAGGGCAAGTACCTGCACATCACCAATCTGGGCCGGTCGGTAACAGCGTGGATGAAGGAGTGGTTCACAGATATCGCCGATTTGAAGTTCACCGCCAATATGGAGCGGAAGCTGGACTCTGTGGAGGAGGGCAGCACCCCCTGGAAGGACGTGCTGCGGAATTTCTACGGGGACTTTGACCAGGGGGTCCAGAAGGCGGAGGAGGGTCCCCGCGTCAAGGTGCCCGATGAGATCAGTGAGGAGATCTGCCCGGAGTGCGGGCGAAACCTGGTGGTGAAGTCCGGCCGCTTCGGCCGGTTCCTGGCCTGCCCCGGCTATCCCGAGTGCAGCTTCACCATGCCCCTGGTGGTGGAGATGCCCGGCCGCTGCCCCAAGTGCGGCGGACGGCTCATGAAGCGCACCGGCATGAGCAAAAAGACCAACAAGCAGTATACCTACTACTGCTGCGAGCACCTTAACAGCAGGAGCGAGACGGAGAAGTGCGACTTCATGTCCTGGGACGTGCCGGTGAAGGACGATTGTCTGGTGTGCGGCCAGACCATGTTCAAAAAAGCGGGCCGGGGCTTCAAAAAGCCCTTCTGCATCAATCCCGCCTGCTCCAATTTCCTGCCGGAGGAAAAGCGGGGCTATCCCAAAAAGAAGGATGCCGGAGAAGAGCCCACCTCCCAGGCGGAGGAAGCCGCGCCCACTGAAAAAGCGGCGAAGAAGCCCGCCGCCAAAAAAACCGCGGCGAAGAAGACCACGGCGGCAAAGAAGGCTCCCGCGGCAAAAAAGACGGCTGCCGATAAGAAGACCGCCGCCAAGAAGAGGAAGGCATGAGGCGGCGGGCCCCAAAGGGCCCGGAGCCTGAAAGCAAAGGAGTATCCCTATGAACGTTACCGTCATCGGCGCTGGCCTGGCCGGCAGCGAATGCGCCTGGCAGCTGGCTCAGCGGGGCATTCAGGTCACGCTCCGGGAGATGAAGCCGGAAAAAAAGACCCCCGCCCATGTTACAAATGATTTCGCGGAGCTGTGCTGCTCCAATTCCCTGCGCTCCGACCAGCTGGAAAACGCCGTGGGCCTTTTGAAGGAGGAGATGCGCCGTTTGGACAGCCTCATCCTCGCCTGCGCCGACGCCACTCGGGTGGATGCCGGCGGCGCCCTGGCGGTGGACCGCCACGGCTTTGCCGCCATGGTGACGGAACGGGTGAAGAGCCATCCCAACATCACCGTCATCCCCGGCGAGGTCACGGATATTCCCGCGGGAGAGGTGGTCATCGCCTCCGGCCCTCTGACCTCCGACGCTCTGGCGGAGCGGCTGCAAGGCCTGCTGGGAGCGGACAGCGACCTGCACTTTTACGACGCGGCGGCGCCGCTGGTGTCCGCCGAGAGCGTGGACATGGACAAGGCCTGGTTCGGCTCCCGGTACGACCGGGGGACGGATGATTATGTAAACTGCCCTATGAACAAGGAAGAATATGACGCCTTTTGGGAGGCCCTGACCACCGCCCAGGAGGCGGAGGTACATGGCTTTGAGGACAGCAAGGTGTTCGAGGGCTGCATGCCGGTGGAGGTCATGGCCCGCCGGGGCCACGACACGCTGCTGTACGGCCCGCTGAAATCCCGTGGGCTGGATGACCCCCGCACCGGCCGCTGGCCCTACGCCGTGGTACAGCTGCGGCGGGACAATGCCGATGGCACCGTGTATAACCTGGTGGGCTTCCAGACCCATCTGCGCTTCCCGGAGCAGCGGCGGGTGTTCTCTATGATCCCTGCCCTCCACGACGCGGAGTTTTTGCGCTACGGCGTCATGCACCGCAACACGTTTTTGAATTCTCCCCGGCTGCTGGACCGGTATTACCGGCTAAAGACGGAGCCCCGCATCTCCTTTGCCGGACAGATGACCGGCGTGGAGGGGTATGTGGAGTCCGCCGCCAGCGGCTTTCTGGTGGGTGTGGAAACAGCCCGCCGCCTGACGGGCAAGCCGCCCATCGACTTTCCCCAGGAGACCGCCATCGGCGCTCTGGCATTGTATGTCAGCAATGAATCCGTGACAGTGTTCCAGCCGATGAACATCAATTTCGGCATCATACCGCCCCTGGACCACCGGGTCAAGGGCAAACGGAACAAGAACGCGGAGCTGTCCGCCCGGTCCCTGGACATCATCGACCGGCTGAAAGGAGAGGTGTGTCAATGAAGATCATCGTGGACGCCATGGGCGGCGACAACGCGCCCCAGGCCATCGTCCAGGGCGCACTGGACGCCCACCGGGAATGCGGTGTGGACATTTTGCTGGTGGGACGGGCGGCGGAGGTGCTGCGGGCCGTGGAGGCCTGCGGAGAAAAGACGCTGCCCGCGGGCGTGGAGATCCGGGACGCCTCGGAAGTGGTGGAGATCGCCGACGACCCCGCCATTGCCTTTAAAGTGAAAAAGGACTCCTCTTTGACCGTGGGATTGAATCTGCTGAAGTCCGGGGCGGGAGACGCCTTTGTCTCCGCCGGCTCCACTGGCGCTCTGCTGGCGGGAGCCACACTTCTGGTCAAGCGTATCAAGGGCATCCGCCGGGCGGCGCTGGGTCCCAGCATTCCCGTTCTGGGGGGACACGTCACCCTGTGCGATTGCGGCGCCAACGCCGAGTGCACACCGGAATACCTGCTGCAATTCGCGTTTCTGGGCAGCTTTTACGCCGAAAAGGTCCGCGGCATCCGGCAGCCCCGGGTGGGCCTTTTGAACATCGGTTCCGAGGAGGAGAAGGGGGACGCCCTGCGCCATGAGACCTTCGCACTGCTGAAGGAGGCCAGCGACCAGGGCCGGATCAACTTTGTCGGCAACGTGGAGGCCAACGACGCTATGCTGGGCAAGGCGGACGTTGTGGTGGCGGACGGCTTTGCCGGCAACGTCATGCTCAAGACCCTGGAGGGCACTGCGAAGTTCCTCCTGAAGGAGCTGAAAAACGTGTACCTGACTAACGGCCGGACGAAGCTGGGCGCCGCACTGGTGAAAAACGAGCTGGCCGGCATGAAGCGGAAGGCGGACCCGTCAGAGGTCGGCGGGACGCCCTTCCTGGGCATTTCCAAGCCCGTTATCAAGGCACATGGCGGTTCTGACGCCAACGCCATCAAAAATGCCGTCCTGCGGGCGAAGGAGTATGCGGAAAGCGGATTTATCGAGGAGATCGAGAAGAATATCGACCATATGCGGGTGAAGCCCGCCATGGAAAAAATTTGATTGCCTATTGACACCGGCGTGGTGGTTGCCGTATGATTACCCCAACAAGTATTTCCATAAGGAGTGGATGTTGATATGTCGACCGAGGATATTTTTCAGACAATGCAGGAACTGGTGGCGGAGCATTTTGAGATGGAGCCTGAGCAAGTCACCATGGATACGGAATTTTTTGATGATCTGGGTGCCGACTCCGTGGATGTTGTGGAGTTGATCATGAGCGTGGAGGACGCCTTTGAGGTGGGAGAGACTTCCGAGGAAGTGGTCGCCACCCTCAAGACTGTGGGCGATGTGGTAAATTATATCGCCAGCAAGGTGGCCGATTGAGAAAATGAACAACAGACGCCCCGCCCAGTGCGGGGCGTCCGTTTGGAGTGTGTATCATGCAGGAGCTTGAAAAAAAACTGAATTACACGTTCCGCGACCCCAGCCTGCTGGGCGAGGCCCTGAGCCACAGCTCTTACGCCAACGAGCACCGCTCCGCCGGCCTGCGGAGCAATGAGCGCCTGGAGTTCCTGGGGGATTCCGTGCTGGGCTTTGTGACGGCGGAATTTCTCTTTCTCCAGCATCCGGATCTGCCGGAGGGAGACCTGACCCGCATCCGGGCGGCGCTGGTGTGTGAGCAGAGCTTGTATGAGGTGGCGCGGAAGCTGGACCTGGGCCGGTATTTAAAGCTGGGCCGGGGCGAGGAGAGCGGCGGTGGCCGGGAGCGTACCTCCATCCTGGCGGACGCCACGGAGGCTGTGTTTGCCGCGGTGTATCTGGACGGCGGCATCACCGCCGCGTCTACCCTGATCCACCGGGTCCTGCTGGACGCGGAGAAGGAGGAAGTGGTGGAGGAGCGCCGGCGGGACCACAAAACGGCGCTTCAGGAGCTGGTGCAGCGGCAGGCGGACCAGGTGCTGACCTACCGGATGATCGGTGAGGAGGGCCCAGACCACGACAAGACGTTTGTGGCGGAGGTGCTGCTGAACGGCACGCAGGTGGGCACCGGCTCCGGCCACAGCAAAAAGGAGGCGGAGCAGTCCGCCGCCAAGGCAGCGCTGCGGAAGCTGGAAGCGGAAATATAAAAAAACAGGGGCTGCCGGCCCCTGTTTTTCGATTTTTGCAGACAAACGGATGCCTTTTCCTGTAAAAAATCACAGGACGGGGAGCACCGCAAGTCCCTGTTTCCTTTTGCGCTGCTAACGTCTGACCGCACAAAATCTTCGTCAAAATGCTGGAATAACTGCGGATGATCTATGTGCAAAAGGGCAGGACACAGGAAGCTGGCGCGTACCTGATAAGCTGGAAGCTATCGTTCTCTATATGTGCGCACAATCCCAATTACAGAACCAATAAAAACGAATGGTGCCAATCTTACAAATAAAAATTCAAAACCGTGCAATAGCGTACTTGCAATCGCTAATTCTGGGTCATTAAAATCCCAACTCAAATATTCGCTATTCATAGCCGCAAAAGCAATAAATACTACTGAAATAATTGCACATGCTAAAATAAGCAGGTAACGAATTGCCCGAATTTTCACCACATTTCTTTTAGCAAGTTGAAGATTAATAACCTCAAGCTTTTCAGAAATATTTTTTAAATTTCCCGTATTTAAACATTCTTCCTGTACAGTTTCTCCAAGCAACGTACTTACAGACGTACCCATTTCTTCTGCTAACAAGACAAGCATACTTGAGTCAGGAACCGATAATCCTTTTTCCCATTTAGATACTGTTTGTCTTACTACATTTAGCTTTATAGCCAGTTCCTCCTGTGAAAGACCTTTTGCTTTTCGTAAATTTCTAATATTTTCGTTTAACATAACCTGTGCCTCCTTTGTTTTGATACAACAATTAAATATCAAAACAGCCGTTGCCACAAGCAACGCAAATTAACGTCTGCCATTACTGTACTAAATCAATGTTTGTCGGGCTCTTGGTATCATCTGCACAAACTGATTTCAGGGGAAGCTCACAGCCGGAATGGCCGTTCATTGACAGTGTGGAATACCTGATTGGATTGCCGACTTTTTTCGGCAGCAATTTAGGTAAACGGAAGCGCCGCAAATATCTCTGGAATTTTCTCCGGAGCCATGGTATACTATCTCAATATGAGCAAATTCTTAGGAAGGTGAAGCATTTGTCATTGTTGTCGTCTGTGATTTTGGGACTGATCCAGGGCGTCGCGGAATTCCTGCCCATCTCCAGCTCCGGTCACCTGGCCATCGCCGAGCATCTGCTGGGCATGACCGGCATGGAGGTCCCGGAATTTTTTGATGTGCTGCTGCATCTGGGCACGCTGGTGGCCGTGTTCGCGGCCTACTGGACGGATATCCGGGACATGATCCTGGAATTTTTCGCCGGTGTCGGCGATCTGGTACATCACTCCACACCCAATCCCGTGCCCCCCGCCCGGCGGCTCATTCTGCTCATCATCGTGGGCACGCTGCCGCTGTTTTTGGTGCTGCCGGTCCAGGACCTGGTGGAGGGGCTGGCGGACAATATGTACTTTGTGGCCGGCGCCCTGCTGGTCACCGGCTGCCTGCTGTTTGCCAGCGACCGGGTGAAAAAGGGCCGCAAAACGGAAAAGACCGCCACCCTGCTGGATGTGCTGCTGGTGGGCGTGGCCCAGGCCATCGCCACCTGCCCCGGCATCTCCCGCTCCGGCACCACCATCACCGCCGGATGCTTTGTGGGCTTTGAGCGGAGGTTTGCCGTCCGCTATTCGTTTCTGCTGTCCATTCCCGCCATTCTGGGTGCCAATGTTTTGAGCCTGAAGGACGCGCTGGACACGGTGATCTGGACGGAGGTGCCGGTGTATCTGGTGGGCGTGGCGGTGGCCGCGCTGGTGGGCTATGCCTGCATCCGCCTGCTGAAAATGATCGCCGACAAGGGCCGGTTCGGATTTTTTGCCTATTACTGCTGGATCGTCGGCGCCCTGACGCTGGTTTTGACCATCGTGCGGGGATAAGCTATATACATGATAACCTGTGAATATCCAAGGAGGTGCGGGCGTGGCTGCCGCGACACAAAAGAAATCAACAAGCACGACAAAAAAAGGCTCTGCCTCGGCGAAAGGCGGCTCCAGCCGCGCAAAGAAGCCCTCTGAGCCGCAAAAGCGCCCCGTCCGCCGGGAGGTGTGGGGCGTTGTTCTGCTGGTATTGTCCCTGTGTGTGGGCGTCAGCTATTTCAGCGTCCCGGCCATTTTTATCGACTGGTTCGCCCTGCTGCTGAAGGGCCTATTTGGCTATGGCTACTGGCTGGCCTGCCCGGCGCTTTTGCTGGCGTCCTTCATTTTGCTGTTTCACCATGGCCGTCCGGTGCAGCTGCGGGTCATCTGCGCGCTGCTGATCCCCGTGGTGTTCGGCACCCTGTGCCATATTGTGCGGTGCGCGGAGGAATATGAGTCCGGCATCGGCATATTGACAAAGCTGTGGCGGTCCGGCGCGGCGCTGTCCTCCGGCGGTGTGGTGTCCGGCTGTCTGGCGGAGGGGTCCGCGGCGGTCTTTTCGCCGCTTGTCTCCATCATCGTGTTCACCGCCTTGTTGGTGGTGCTGGTGATGGCGGCCCTGCGGCTGACGGTGGGTGCCCTGATCGAAAAGCACCGCAGCCGTCCCGTGTACGAGGAGGAGCCGGAGAGACCCCATGTCCGGGTGGTGCCTCTGGAGCCGGCCCGCCGGCCTTCGGCGGAGCCCCGGTCAAAGCCCCAGATCGATTTCCCGCTGGACGATGATCCGGCTCTGCCGCCTGCCAAGGAGAAGGAGGCCGGCATCTTCACCGGATTCTTCCGCCATAAGCCTGCCCAGCAGAAGACGCCGGACCAGGTGCTCTCGGAACACACGGAGAAGGCGGCACCGGAGCGGAAAAAGACCCCGGCCATCCCCAAGGAAAAGGAGGAAACCCGGGCCATTGAGTCCCCTGCCGTTTCCAAGGCGGCGCCGGAACCCATTCAGTCGGATTCCCAGGTGTCCGAGCTTCCGGTGGAGGGCGCTTCCTCCGCCCGGAAGGAAAAGGCCAGCACCGCCCGAGAGGTGGCGGCGCAGACTGCCGCCGTCACGGCGGAGATCGAGCAGAAGCTCTCTACGGAGGAAAACGCCTATCAATTCCCGTCCACCGCCCTTTTGCGGGCCGGCCAGGGAGAGAATTACACAGAGACCGGCGCCGAGCTGCGGAATAATTCCCGCCGATTGGCGGAGACCCTCACCAGCTTTGGCGTGGATGCCGCTCCCGGCGATGTGGTCCACGGCCCCTCTGTCACACGGTACGAATTTATCTTGGAGCAGGGCGTGAAGCTCTCCAAGATCACCAATCTGGCGGATGATATCGCCTTGGCGCTGGGGGCCACCGGCGTCCGCATCGCCCCTATCCCCGACAAGATCTCCGTGGTGGGCATCGAAGTGCCCAACAAGCAGGTGACGCCGGTGCTGATTCGGGAAGTCATTGAATCCCGCGCCTTTACGGAGCACAAGTCCAAGGTGGCCTTTGCCCTGGGCAAGGACATTGGCGGACAGTGCATCGTGGGCGATATCGAAAAGCTGCCCCATGTGCTCATTGCCGGCACCACCGGCTCCGGTAAGTCCGTGTGCACCAACTCCCTTATTATCTCCCTGCTGTACAAGTCCACGCCTGACGAGGTCCGTTTCATCATGGTGGACCCCAAGATGGTGGAGCTGGCGCCCTATAACGGCATCCCCCACCTGCTCATCCCAGTGGTGACAGACCCGAAGAAGGCCGCCGGCGCCCTCCAGTGGGCGGTGTTCGAGATGATGAAGCGGTACAAGACCTTCTCCGAGCACGGCGTGAAGAAGCTGGAGGAATTCAACCGCATGGCCAAGGCCAGCGAGGAGCTGGAGCCTCTGCCCAGCGTGGTGGTGGTCATTGACGAGCTGGCCGACCTGATGCTGGTGGCGGCGAAAGAGGTGGAAGAATCCATCTGCCGGGTGGCCCAGATGGGCCGTGCCGCCGGCGTCCACCTGGTCATCGCCACCCAGCGGCCCTCCGCCGATGTCATTACCGGATTGATGAAGGCCAACATCCCCAGCCGCATTGCCTTTGCGGTGGCGTCCTCCCTGGAGTCCCGCATCATACTGGACAATACCGGCGCGGAAAAGCTGGTGGGCAAGGGCGACATGCTGTATGCGCCTCTGGGTGCCGGCAAGCCCACCCGTGTGCAGGGCTGCTTCATCTCCCCGGAGGAGATCGAGCAGGTGGTGGAATTTGTGAAGCAGTCCGGCGAGGTCCATTACTCCGACGAGGTCATGGCCAAGATCGAGGAATCAATCCAGGAAAAAGATAAGGGCGGCGCCAAGGGCGCTGCCGCGGAGCCCTCTGCCGATGACGAGGGCGACGAGCTGCTGCCCGCCGCCGTGGATGTGGTGCTGGAAACGGGACAGGCCTCCGTATCCATGCTCCAGCGGCGGCTGAAGCTGGGCTACTCCCGGGCCGCCCGCCTGGTGGACCAGATGGAGGAGCGGGGCATCGTGGGCCCCTTCGAGGGTTCAAAGCCCCGGCAGCTGCTCATCACCCGGGCCCAGTGGCAGGAGATGCAGATGGGCGGCAGCGGTCCTAATGAAAACCAACCCGTTTCATCTGAGGAGCCATGAAATTTTGTACTACCGGGCTTGACAAATCCTTTTGAAGCCGTATAATGGGTAAACAGTAAACGCGATGACAAAGCCAGCCTTGCGAAACCGGTTTTCAGCGAGAGGGGTCCGGTGCAAGCCCTCAGCCCACGCCGCAAGGCAAGCCACTTTGGAGCAGCCCGCGAGGAGCGGGACGGTCCATCCCCGTTATAGGATGACGTGAGATGCCGCCCTTTGGGAGGCAGATCAGGGTGGTACCGTGGAAAGATCCTTTTCGCCCCTGACGCAAGTCAGGGGCGTTTTTTTATTCCCTCCGGTGCCGGCGGCTTTGCCGCTGCCAAGGCGCCAAGTACATCGTGACATCATTGAGACAGATGGAGGCATACAGTCATGAAGTTTTCCAGTAAGATCCAGCGGTGTGAGCTCTCTCCCGTGCGGAAGTTCTATCCTTATGAAATGGCGGCGGTGGAAAAGGGCCTGAAGGTCCGTCACCTGAATATCGGCCAGCCGGATATCGAAACCCCCAGAGTGTTTTTCGAGGCCATCAGCCGCTTCAGCGACAGCGTCCTGGAATACGCCCCCGCGCCCGGCGTGTCGGACTTTCTGACAGCCACGCAAAAATATTATGAGAGCCTGGGTTTCCATATCTCCCGGGATGATATCTTGGCCACCTATGGCGGCAGCGAGGCGCTGCAGATCGTCATGTCCTGCATCCTGGATGAGGGGGACGAGGTCCTGGTGCCGGAGCCCTTCTATCCCAACTACACCACCTTCATCAATATCACCGGCGGCAAGATCCGCCCCATCCAGACAAAGGCCGAGGAGGGCTACCGCTTCGCCACCCGTGAGCAGATCGAGCCCCTCATCAATGAGCACACCCGTGCCATCCTCATGACGAATCCCGGCAACCCCACCGGCGTGGTGCTGACCCGGGAGGAGATGCGGCTCATGGCAGATATCGCCAAGGAGCATGACCTGTTCCTCATCAGCGACGAGGTGTACCGGGAGATCGTCTACACCGGCGAGAAGGTCAGCTCCATGCTGGAGCTGGAGGATGCCGCCGAGAACGTGGTGGTCATCGACTCCGTGTCCAAGCGCTTCTCCGCTACCGGCGCCCGGGTGGGCGCGGTCATCTCCCGGAACCACGAGCTGATGAACGAGGCCATGAAGCTGTGCCAGGGCCGCTTGTGCACCGCCACGCTGGACCAGGTGGGCGCCGCCGCCATGTACAATGAGCTGCCCGCCTCCTATTATACCGAGGTGCGGGAGGAATACCGCCGCCGCCGCGACGCCATGGTGACGGCCCTGTCCAAGATCCCCGGCGTGGAGTTCCGTTGCCCCGAGGGCGCCTTCTATCTGATGGTGACCCTGCCGGTGGATGACACGGAAAAGCTCCAGTACTTCCTGCTGGAGGAGTTCCAGGATAACGGGGAGACCGTCATGGTCACCCCTGCCGACGGCTTCTTCACGGACCCCCAGCTGGGCCGCAACAAGGTCCGTATCGCCTATGTCACCAATCCCGAGGATGTGACCCGGGCCATCGAGCTGCTGGGGCTGGGCATCCAGGCCTACAACGCCAGAAAGGGCTGAGTCATGATCCGGCATATCGTCATGTGGAAGTTCCGCCCCGGCACGAAGACAGAGCAGAAAGCATTCCTGGAGGGCCTGCGGGGCCTTCAGGGGGTCATCCCCCAGCTGAGGCGCAGCGAGGTGGCCGTCAACGTGGGCCAGGGAAATTATGATGCCGTGCTGGTCAGCGAGTTTGAGAGTCTGGAAGCGCTGGACGCCTATAAAAACGATCCCCGGCACAAGGCGGTCTCCGCCCTGTGCAAGTCCATCCGCACCGACCGGGTGGCGGTGGATTACGAATTTTGAGCTGAAAAGAAAGGGGAGAGACATGCTGTCTCTCCCCTCTTTTTCCCTATGGCGCCCACTGGCACCGCGCCAGGTCCACCCGTCCCTCCGGGGTGAATACCACGCCCTCCATTTCCAGCAGCGCCCGCTGGGTGCCGGGGGCGAGGGTATCAAAGCAGGCTTTGGTGCCGCCGAAGCGGTCCACCACCCGGTGACAGGGGACTGTTGGGTCGGTGCAGCCCGCCATGGCGTAGCCCACGGTCCGGGCGCACCGGGGCATTCCCGCCAGCCGGGCGATCTGGCCGTAGGTGGCGACTTTCCCGGTAGGGATGCGGCGGACAATGCGGTAAAACGCCGCGAATACAACTCCGCTCATATCTGCGCCTCCTCAATATTCCCGCAGCACCAGCTCCGTGGTGCCGCCGTCGGGGGAGAGCTGGAGCCGCTTCACTTTGGGGTGGCGGCTGTACTCTGCCTGAAGAAAGTCCCGCAGCTCCGTGCCGCCGTGGCAGCCGTGAATGAGCCGCAGGCGGTAGGTCCCGCCGCCGGCGCGCCGCAGCAGGGCGTCCACTGTGATCTTGGCCTGGTATTTGGTTTTGCCGTGAAGGTCGGCTGTGATGGTTCCGGGACCCATGTGATCACCTCGCCGATATTGTATCACGGCGGAGAGTGTGGTACAATGCAAAAAATAAAACCGCGGCTGACCGGCGGTTAACAGCGGGAGGATACCAGCATGGCAGTATACACGGAGACAAAGACCTACCACACCAAGGCCCACATGGGCATGATCGACGTGACGGAGGATTTCCAGCACGCGGTGACGGAGGCCTGCAAAAAGCACGGCATCACCGCCGGCACCATTACCGGCTTCACCACCGGCGGCGTGGCGGGCCTGACCACCCTGGAGTTTGAGCCGGGCATGGTGAACCACGACCTGAAGGCCGCTTTGGATGTGTTTTCTCCTTATCTGGATGAGCGGGGGCGGGTGGTGCCCTACTGGCACCATGAGACCTGGCACGACGACAACGGCTCCTCCCACATCAAGGCGGCGCTGCTGTCTCCCTTTATCACGGTGCCCTTTGTGGCAGGCCGCATCACCGTGGGCCCCTGGCAGAATTTGACTCTGGTGGAGTGCGACACCCGCGACCGGGTGCGGGACATCGTCTTCCAGGTAATGGGCGAGTAAGGGACAAGCGCGAAAATTCACAGATCCTTAACAGGCCCGGCCCTTGACTTTTTCCGCTGCGGCGCATAAAATACCCCACATGAAAAGGGAGTAGCTGGCACGAGATCGTGTATCCGCAGGCGTCAGTACGGGCCTGGCCCCGCTTCGGATTGAAATGGCGAGACTTTTGCACCATGCGTAATGGCATGGGCGCGAAGGCCTCGCCTTTTTGCGTCCTGCCGGGAAAGGAAGAAGCTTATGAAGCAAGAGAAGGATTTTTGGCGGAAGACCCGGGTGGAGCTGCTGCGGGACCTGGATTGCTCCGACACCGGCCTGACGGCGGCGGAGGCAGACCGGCGGCTGGCCAGGTTTGGCCCCAACGAGCTGCAGGACGGCGGCCGGAAAAGCACCCTGCGGATATTTTTCCAGCAGTTTGCTGATTTTCTGGTCGTTATTTTGATTCTGGCGGCAGTGGTGTCCGCCCTTTTGGGGGATGTGGAGAGCACCATTGTGATTTTGGCGGTCATCACCATGAACGCCGTCCTGGGCACGGTCCAGACGGTGAAGGCCGCCGCGTCCCTGGACAGTCTGAAGCGGATGTCCGCCCCCACCGCCAAGGTGGTGCGGGATGGGCAAATCCTCCAGATCCCCGGCCGGGAGGTGGTGCCCGGGGACGTGGTGGTGCTGGAGGCGGGCGACAGCGTCTGCGCCGACGGCCGTCTGCTGGAATGTGCCAGTCTGAAATGTGATGAGAGCGCCCTCACCGGCGAGAGCCTGCCGGTGGAGAAAGGCGTCGGAGAGATCCAGGAGGATGTGCCCCTGGGCGACCGGACGAACATGGTGTTCTCCGGCAGCCTCGTTACATACGGACGGGCCAGATTCCTGGTGACCGGCACCGGTATGGACACAGAGATGGGGAAGATCGCCGCCCTGCTGAAAAGCACGGAGGAGAAAAAGACGCCCTTGCAGGTGAACCTGGACCAGTTCGGCCGGAAGCTCTCCACCGGCATTTTGCTCATCTGCGCCGTGCTGTTTGCCGTCAGTGTGCTGCTGCGGGGAGAGGATATCATGAGCGCCTTCCTCTTTGCCGTGGCCCTGGCGGTGGCGGCCATCCCGGAGGCCCTTTCTTCCATCGTCACCATCGTGCTGTCCTTCGGCACCCAGAAAATGGCCCGGGAGCACGCCATCATCCGCAAGCTCCAGGCGGTGGAGGGCCTGGGCGGCGTGTCCGTCATCTGCTCTGACAAGACCGGCACCCTGACCCAGAACAAAATGACCGTCCAGAAGCTGTATGTGGCCGGAAAGGTCATCCCGGCCCAAGAGGCGGATTTCCATGATCCTGTTCAGGAGCCTCTGCTGCGGGCGGCTCTGCTGTGCAGCGATGCTACCGTCAATGAAAACGGCGAGGTGGGCGACCCCACGGAGACCGCCCTGGTGCGGCTGGGGGAGAACACCGGCTTTGACGAGGAGATCGTCCGGGAGCGCTGGCCCCGCCTGACGGAGATCCCCTTCGACTCCGACCGCAAGCTCATGTCCACGGTCCACCGCCTCTCCGGCGGACTGCTGATGGTCACCAAGGGCGCTGTGGATGTGCTGCTGGACCGCTGCGTCATCTCCCCCAGGGAGCGGTCGGAGGTGGAGGCGGCCAACGAGCGGTTTTCCGGCGAGGGTCTGCGGGTGCTGGCCTTTGCCTGCCGCCCCATGGAGCGGGCGGAGGTGAGCCTGGAGGATGAAAACGGCCTGGACTTCCTGGGGCTCATCGCCATGATGGACCCGCCCCGGGAGGAGAGCCGCGGGGCGGTGGCCGAATGCATCGCCGCCGGCATCCGGCCCATCATGATCACCGGCGACCACAAGGCCACGGCCGCCGCCATCGCCCGGGACATCGGCATCCTGACGGAGGATACGGAGGCGGTGGAGGGGTCCATGCTGGACGGCATGAGCGACCAGGAGCTGCGCAGCCTGGTGCCCCGGGTGTCCGTGTATGCCCGGGTGTCTCCGGAGCATAAGATCCGCATCGTGAAGGCCTGGCAGGACCTGGGCAGCTTGGTGGCCATGACCGGCGACGGCGTCAATGACGCCCCGGCTCTAAAGCAGGCGGACATCGGCGTGGCCATGGGCGTCACCGGCACGGAGGTGGCAAAGGACGCCGCCGGTATGGTGCTGACAGACGACAACTTTGCCACCATCGTCAAGGCGGTGAAAAACGGCCGCAACGTATATGCCAACATCAAGCGGGCCATCCAGTTCCTGCTCTCCGGCAACGCCGCCGGTATCCTGACGGTGCTGTATGCCTCCCTCATGGGACTGCCGGTGCCCTTTGCGGCGGTGCACCTGCTGTTCATCAATCTGCTGACGGACTCTCTTCCGGCCATTGCCCTGGGGCTGGAGCCCCATACGGACCTGGTGATGCGGGAGCGGCCCCGGCCCCGGAACGAGGGCATCCTGACCAGGCCCTTCCTCACCAGTGTGGCTCTGGAGGGCCTGATCATGGCGGCGGCCACCATCACCGCCTTCCATCTGGGCCTCAACGCCGGCGGCGGGGCCGTGGGCAGCACCATGGCCTTCGCCACGCTGTGCCTTTCCCGCCTGTTCCACGGCTTCAGCTGCAAGTCCGCGAGGCCGGTGCTGCTGACAAAGAAGCTTTGGAGCAACCAGTACCTGCTGCTGGCCTTCGCGGCGGGTGTGGTACTGCTGGGCGGTGTGCTGCTGGTGCCGGCGCTGGAGCCTTTGTTCCGGGCTGCGCCGCTGTCCCCGGAACTGCTGGGAGCCGTTGTTGGGCTGTCCTTTGGGTCCATGGCGGTCATCCAGCTGCTGAAGGTCTTTCGGAGACAATCATAAAAATAAAAGAAAAGCAAAGGACCGCGGTCCTTTGCTTTTCTTTGTACCCACGGCAGGAAAAGGGAAAGCTCCATAAAAAAGCCCGAAAAAAACATTTGAAATCCCGGCGAAACCTATGATATACTGCTTTTACAATCAAATAACGGCACATAAACGACACAAGTGGTGCACACGCACGTAAATCTGATCACGGGAACTATGTTTTTCACAGATTTCATGACTGCTCCCTTGTGTTTTTTTGCGCCCATCAGGAAACAGGAGGATATTTCCATGCCAAAAAACCGCGCAGAACAAATGATTTTCGCCTTGCTCACCGTGATCGTGACAGTCCACGCTTATGTGTTTTACAGTCTTTACGTCGTAAACGGTTCCACTTTAATGTCGGTCACTGGCGCTCCCAGCGTGCTGGCGGCGATCCGCACGCAAGGCGGCGTTTATATGGTGGGCCGTATGATGCCCATCTGGGGTGTCATACTGGTGGAGTTCCTCCTTGCCTACGGGCTGGAGGTCCTCTTGGGCAGCCCCTGCTCCTTCCGCCTGGCATCGAGGGTGTTCTCTCCCGCCAACACGCACCCCGCCCTGTTTGAGACCGCCATCATCTGCGCCACGGTCGGCCTGATGTGTCCGGCCATGAGCTTTCTGGCCGCTATTTTGTATTATCCATATTACCAGGGTTTCCACCTGATCACATTGCTGGCAAATTGGCTGAAGCTGGTGTGTTTCAATTTCCCATTTGCTTTCTTTACTCAGCTGTTTTTTATTCAGCCCCTGACCCGCACGCTGTTCAAGACTCTGTTCCGCCGGACACCACAAACCGCATAAAAAGCAAAAGCGCCGTTTTCACGGCGCTTTTGCTTTTTGAGCGGTGCATCTTCAAAGTCCCAGCCAGGCCAGCACAGCGGCCTCCAAAAAGGCGGCGCAGCCCGGCACCTCCCGGTCATAATAGGCGGTGAACCGTGGATCTTGAGTGTACATCCGCACCAGGCCGCCGTGGGCCTGGGAAGAGTAGCCCTCCCAGGAAAACGACAGCCATTCCCGGTGGAGCTGCGCGATGCGCCGGCCCTCGGCACCCGCCGGGTCCTCACCGGAGCGGACAGCGGCGGTGAGGGCGGAGCGGACCTCCTCTCCCAGGTCCTGCCATCTGGCGTATTCCTCCTCCGTCAGGGACAGGACCCGCCGGTTGCTCCGTTCAATCGTATCATCACCGTATGTTTTCCGGAGCTCTTTTCCGTAGCGGGCCTCGTTTTCCGCCACGACTTGATGCTTGAATGCCTCAAATTTTTCCTTGTCAGACATTTTACAGCCTCCTTTGGCTTCCGCAATGGTTTTTTGTACTGTCAGGATGAGGCCGTTCAGCCGTGCCCGGTGGGCCTTCAGCTCCACCAGGTGGCTCTGCAGCGCCGCCTGACGGTCATAGGCCGGGTCATCCAGTAGGCGGCGGATATCCGCCAGAGAGAAGCCCAGCTCCCGGTAGAATAAAATTTCCTGGAGCCGGTCTACCTCCTTGGGGCCGTATATCCGGTAGCCTGCCTCTGTGACCCGGCCGGGCCGCAGCAGGCCTTCCCGGTCATACCAGCGCAGGGTCCTGGGTGTGACACCGGACAGGTCCGCCAGCTGCTTGATGGTGTATTCCATGTGCATCCCTCCTGACAAGACAGAGTATAGGGCCTGACGTTCCGTCAAGGTCAAGAACTTTTTTAAAAAATTTCAATGCCAGCATAACATAGCGCACTTTTGCCGGCAAGACGCTTTCCTTTTTCCTCCGCCGCGGGTATAATGAGACGTAAAGGAGAGATGCCTGATGATCAATTCCACCCTGTGCTACCTGGAGCGGGGAGACGCCTACCTGATGCTCCACCGGGTGAAAAAAGTCAACGATATGAACCACGATAAATGGATCGGCGTGGGCGGTAAATTTGAGGAAGGGGAGAGCCCCGAGGACTGCATCCTCCGGGAGACCTTTGAGGAAACGGGGCTCCGGCTGACTGACTACCGCTACCGGGGGCTGGTCACATTCGTCTCCGACCAGTATCCCACGGAGTATATGCACCTGTTCACGGCCACCCAATGGACGGGGACGCCCATCGAATGCGATGAGGGGGAGCTGGCCTGGATCAAAAAGGCGGAGCTGTTGTCCCTGCCCCTGTGGGAGGGGGACAAGATCTTTCTGCGGCTGCTGGACACGGACGCGCCCTTTTTCTCCCTGAAACTGAAGTACGAGGGGGAAAAGCTGGTGCTGGCGGTGCTGAATGGAAAGGAGATCGTATGAAAAAACTGCTGCTGTTCGGATTTGACAACCTGCCGGCTGTGATGGCGGTGGCCTCCGCCGTGGCGCCCATGGGCATCGAAGCGGTGCCGGTGGGCCGGCGGGAATATGACTGCCCTCTGGAGGTGCTGGCGGGCCTTGCCGCCGGCGGGGAGGGAGCGTCCTGCGCCAGTGGCCCCCTGGGCGGGCGGATGATCGTTTTGTGCGGCCTGGAGGACCAACTGGACACGGTGCTTCCGGCACTGGCAAAGGCCGGGGCCGGGCCGGAGTGTTTGAAGGCGGTGCTGACAGCTCATAACCGCCGCTGGAGCGGCCGGAAGCTGTTCGCGGAGCTGGACCGGGAGCGGCGGGCGCTGCAAAAAGGAGGCCGGCCATGAAGCTCCTGATCTCCGCGTGTCTTCTGGGGACCCGCTGCCGGTATGACGGCGCGTCCAAAGCGCACCCGCTGGTGGAAGAACTGGCAAAGCGGCACACGCTGGTGCCCGTGTGTCCGGAGCAGCTGGGGGGTCTTGCCACGCCCCGCCCGCCCGCGGAGCGGCGGGATGGCCGTGTGGTGACAAGGGACGGCGCCGATGTGACGGAACAGTACCGCCGGGGCGGGGAAGAAGCGTGGAGGCTGTGCAGGCTTCTCGGCTGTCAGGCGGCTGTTTTGAAGGAGCGCAGCCCCTCCTGCGGCCAGGGACAGGTGTACGACGGCACCTTCACTGGCACCCTGACGGCAGGGGACGGCGTGACGGCGGCGCTGTTGGAGGAGCACGGCATTCCGGTCTACGGGGAATCCCGGATCGGAGAGCTGCTGAAAAAATAAGGGGAACGGGACGCTGCGAAAGCAGCGTCCCGTCATTTTTGACAATTTCGGAAGCCTTTTTTGTCTGAGGGTCATGGAAAAGGAAGCTTGCAATACGTCATACCTTTCTGTATAATAAGGCAAAATAGTGAAAGGAGGGACCGCGGGATGCTGTTTGGAATGTTTGGGATGCGCAAGACGGCGGTGTTCTCTTTTCCTTATGGTTCCCTTGCTTGACCGGCCATTGGTGCCGGTATTTTTTTTGCTCGACGACTGTCGAAATAGGAGAGGAGAAAAAACATGAAAGAGAAGAAAACCTCTGTGGGCCAGCAGCCCATCCGGGATGCCCGCACGCTGGGCGTGCCCAAGATGCTCATCCTGGGCCTGCAGCACATGTTTGCCATGTTCGGCGCCACGGTGCTGGTGCCTATCCTGGTCCAGAGCTATGGACTGCCCCTCAGCATCCAGACCACGCTGTTCTTCGCCGGTATCGGCACGCTGTTTTTCCACGTCTGCACGAAAATGAAGGTGCCTGCCTTCCTGGGCTCCTCCTTCGCCTTCCTGGGCGGCTTCGCTGCCATGGGTGCCATGGACAGCGGTATGTACGCCGCCATGGAGTCTGCTGAAAAGCTCCAGTATGCCTGCGGCGGCATCGTGGTGGCGGGCCTTTTGTATGTGGTGCTGGCTGCCATTATCAAGGCGGTGGGCGTCCACCGGGTCATGCACTACCTGCCTCCCGTGGTCACCGGCCCCATCATCATCCTCATCGGATTGAACCTGGCACCCTCCGCCGTGTCCAACGCCTCCACCTGCTGGTGGCTGGCCCTGGTGTCCATCGCCGTCATCGTGGTGGCAAACATCTGGGGTAAGGGCATGGTGAAGATCATTCCCATCCTGCTGGGCGTGGTCATTCCCTATGTCGTGGCGCTGGTGTTCCGCATGGTGGATTTCTCCGGCCTGGATGTGCGGGGCCTGTTCGGCGGCGCAACACCTTTGCTGGGCTTTCAGCCCTTTGTGACGGACTTCTCCGGCAGCGTAGCCAAGTTTGATATCTCCGCCATCCTGGTGATGGCCCCTATCGCCATCGCCTCCATGATGGAGCACATCGGTGACATGTCCGCCATTTCCGCCACCGTGGGCGAGAACTTTATCGAGGACCCCGGCCTGCACCGCACCCTCATTGGCGACGGCATTGCCACCTCCCTGTCCGCCATGTTCGGCGGCCCCGCCAACACCACCTACGGCGAAAACACCGGCGTGCTGGTGCTCTCCCGGGTCCATGACCCCAAGGTCATCCGCCTGGCGGCCCTGTATGCTGTCATCCTGTCCTTCAGCCCCGCCTTCGCCTACCTGGTCAACACCATCCCCGCGGCCATCATCGGCGGCGTCAGCTTCATCCTGTACGGCATGATCTCCGCCATCGGCGTGCGGAACGTGGTGGAGAACCAGGTGGACTTCACCAACAGCCGCAACCTCATCATCGCCGCTGTTATCCTGGTGTGCGGCCTGGGCTTTACCAACGGACTGACCTTCCAGGTGGGCGGCGCCTCCATCACCCTGACGGCCCTGGCCATCGCCGCCATCGCCGGCATCCTCCTCAACGCCGTCCTGCCCGGCAACGACTTCCACTTCGGCAAGAGCGCCAATTCCGATAACTCCGCCAACCTGGGCCAGTATTGATCCCACAAAGCGCCGGGACGCCGTAAAAGCGGCGCCCCGGTGCTGTTTTTCGGGGAAAAACAGAAGAAATTGGAAAAGTCGGTTGACTTTTCAAGAAACTTTTATATAATGGACACACCAAGCATGATAGAGGCGCGGATGTCAAGAGTATTCCTTCCCATACGGACAGGCCCGGGGAAGGGAGAAAGGGGCTTTCGCCGAGGCCGCGTGTTTCCACCTGAGGAACACGGAGCCGGGCCACGGGAGAATATCCCGCGGACTGTCGTCCCTCCATGGGACGGAGCGCTGTCGTGAATCCATACGTATCTGCGTTCGTATGAAGTCATGACAGAAGTCATGGCTTCATTTTTTGTTGAAGGAGAGAGCATATGATGAAAACCCTGAAACGGCGGCTGCTGCCTTTGCTGACGGTGGCTTTGCTGCTGTGCGCGGCACTGACGGTCACCGCCTTTGCCGCGGACCCTACGGAGGAGCCCGGCACAAAGATGATCGAATGCCCCGACTGCGGCGGCTCCGGCGCCTGCATGGACTGCTACGGTCTGGACGAGGCCTGTGAGAGCTGCGGCGGCCAGAACACCTGCGCCTCCTGCGGCGGCACCGGCTATGTGGAGTCTCCCAGCCGGTTTTACAATACCCTCTGGGCCTTGTTGCCGCCTGTCATCGCCATCGCCCTGGCCCTGATCACCAAGGAGGTGTACAGCTCCCTGTTCGTGGGCATCCTGGTGGGCGGTCTGCTGTATTCCAACTTCAGCTTTGAGGGCACCGTGCTCCACGTGTTCAGCGACGGCATCGTTTCCGTTTTGTCGGACAGCTATAACGTGGGCATTTTGGTGTTCCTGGTGATCCTGGGCACGCTGGTGTGTCTGATGAACAAGGCCGGCGGCTCCGCCGCCTTCGGCCGGTGGGCCCAGACCCACATCAAGACCCGGATGGGCGCTCAGCTGGCCACAGTCGTCCTGGGCTGCCTCATTTTCATTGACGATTATTTCAACTGCCTGACGGTGGGCTCCGTCATGCGCCCTGTCACGGACAAGCACCGGGTCTCCCGGGCCAAGCTGGCCTATCTTATCGACGCCACGGCAGCGCCTGTGTGCATCATCGCCCCCATCTCCTCCTGGGCCGCCGCTGTGGCGGGCTTCGCGGAGGAGGGACAGGGACTGAACCTGTTCATCCGGGCCATCCCCTTCAACTTCTATGCCCTGCTGACCGTCATCATGATGGTGGGCATGGCGCTGATGAAGATAGAATTCGGCACCATGGCGACCTTTGAGGAGAACGCCGAGAAAAACGGCGACCTGTTCTCCGGTCCCAACCCCTATGCCGCCATGGACGAGGAAGCGGACGAGACCAACGGCCGGGTCATCGACCTGGTGCTGCCCATTGTGGTGCTGGTGGTCTGCTGCGTCATCGGCATGATCTACTCCGGCGGCTTCTTCTCCGGGGCCGGCTTTGTGGAGGCCTTTTCCAACTCCGACGCCTCCGTGGGCTTGATGCTGGGCTCTGCCTTCGCGCTGGTGTTTACCTTTGTGTATTATCTCATCCGCCGGGCCATGTCCTTCCGGGACATGATGGGCTGCATCCCGGAGGGCTTTAAGGCCATGGTACCCGCCATTTTGATCCTGACCTTCGCCTGGAGCCTGAAGGCCATGACGGATTCCCTGGGCGCCAAGTACTTCGTCCGGGACTTCGTGCAGGGCAGCGCCGCCAGCATGCAGATGTTCCTGCCGGCGATCGTGTTCCTTATCGGCTGCCTGCTGGCCTTTGCCACCGGCACCAGCTGGGGCACCTTCGGCATGCTGATCCCCATCGTGCAGAATGTGTTTTCCATGGACAATCCCCTGGCCATCGTCTGCATTTCCGCCTGCATGGCCGGCGCCGTGTGCGGCGACCACTGCTCTCCCATTTCCGATACCACCATCATGGCTTCCGCCGGCGCCCAGTGCGACCATGTGAACCATGTGTCCACCCAGCTGCCCTATGCCATCACCGCGGCGGCGGTGAGCTTTGTCAGCTACATCATCGCCGGCTTTATTCCCAACGCCTTCATCGCCCTGCCCATCGCCATCGTACTGATGCTGGCGACGCTGATGGTCATCAAAATGCTCCACAGCAAGGGGAAACATTAAAAAAACGACCCGGCGCGGCCGGTATAAAAAGCCTGGCGTGCACAGCACGCCAGGCTTTTTGGTCATGTGTTGGGCTCCAGTGGCTGCACGGAAAAGTGCAGCTGCGCGGGAGAGTGGGGGTACTGGCGGCAGAAGGCCTTGATGATCCGCTCGCAGACCTTGCAGCTGTTTTCGTAATTGGCCTGGGGCAGCAGCAAAATATACTGGGACATGCTGCACCGGGCCGCCACATCGCCCCGGCGGAGACTGATGCGGATCAGCTCCTGGAGATTTTCCATGCACCGGTCCAGGCTGCGCTTGGATAGCTCTGATCGATGCTCGCCTGTAACGGACAGCAGGCAGATATGGACCGCGTCGCCGCTGCGGGCCACGGCTCTGGCCACCGCGTGATAAATGACCTTGAAAAAGTCGTATTCGCAAAGCAGCGCGCCGCCGAGATCCTCCGGCTCCCGCAGCTGCTCCCGGATCGTTTCAATGGACACGGCCCGGTCGTTGACGGTGCGGACGGCTTCCCGGTACAGCGCCCGGGACTCATCAGACGGCATGATGCCGAAATTGTCGAACAGCAACTGGCTCATGGAGTCGTATACGGTGATGACGGAGCGATGCTCGCCCTGGCCCAGCAGGTTCCGCATCAAGTGCTGATAGAGGAGCTCGTTATAGGGCTCTATCTCCACAGCCTTCCGGCAAAGGGCCGCTGCCTCCTCCAGACGGCGGTCTTCCTCCAACAAGGGCAGCGTCTCCAGCAGGACCTGAATGTATAAATTATGGAAATAGGCGGCGATGGGGACCACCCAGGGCTCTGACGAGAGCTTTTGCAGAAAATCGTCCGGATACAGTTCCAACGCCTTCAGATACGCGGCCAGCTTCCTGTCCCGGTCGGGGGCGGCTGCGCCGGCGCGGCAAAGTGCCTCAAAATCATCCACATCAAAGGAAAACGGCACATCGGTGTTCCACGCATAGCTGCCCTCCCGGCGGATGATGAGCGTGTGCCCGGCGGTGCCGTCCAGCTGGTTCAGCGAGGCGCGGACCCGGTGAAACATGGTCTTCAGCGCGTTGAGCGGGTTGGCGCTGCTTTCCTCATCACTCCAGAGAAGGCCCACCAGCTCTTCTTGTGTGATGGGGCGGTTGCGGCAATAGATCATGTATGCCAGCAACAGCCATACTTTTTTGGAGCGGTTGTCGTTGTCATTGATCTCCTGAGCGCCTTTACGGATGGAAAAATTACCAAACATCCGTACCTGAAGGATGCTGTCCTCCGCCATGAACTCACACCACCTTTTTCGGAGCGGGTAAACTCAAAACAGTCCACCCAATTGACATGTATGTAGCATAGCACACGTGGGAGGACAATGCAATGCGAAAGCAAGAAAGGTACATTAAATTCCCAATAATGAAAAATTTTCAAAAAAAGTACTTTCCATTTCTGGGAAGTCCTGCTATACTACTAAGTATGGCTTTTGAAGGTGGTTGATGCCGACCGTCAAAAAAGCCGTACATTGTTGATCTATGAAGGGGAGGAACTGCTTTGAAAGCTGCTTTTTGTCATGTTTTACCGTTCGTGCTGGCACTGAGTCTCCTGAGCGGATGCGGCGGCACCGCCGGGGAAGCGGAAACGGAGGCCGAGTTTGTGGATGAGACGCCGCTGGATGTGGTGTCTTTGGAGGAAGAGGCCGTGGCGCTGGCGGAAGGACCGGCTGCACTGGATACCCTGCTGCAGCCAGTGGCCTCCGGTGTGCTGACAAAGGAAAATGAAAAGGCTGTCATCGACTATTCCAACACGAAGGATGGATATGTGATGGTCTGCTATACCGCGGCGACCAGCAAGCGGTTGAAGGCCCAGGTGAAGGGCCCCACCACGACCTATACCTATAATCTGGTACAGGGAGAGTGGGATACATTCCCCCTGTCCGACGGCAATGGCAGCTATCAGGTGGTGGTATATGAAAACATCTCCGGCACGAAATACGCCACGACCCTGTCCGTCCGCTTTGATGTGACGCTGGAGGATGAATTCGCCCCCTTCTTGCGGCCCAACCAGTATGTGGATTACGGAGTGGCCCCCAATACGGTGGCCAAGGCCGAGGAACTGACAGAGGGCAAAACAGATCCGCTGGAAAAGGTCCAGGCGGTGTATGACTTTGTGGTGCAGAACATCACCTACGATCGCCAGCTGGCGGCCACGGTCCAAAGCGGCTATCTGCCGGTGCTGGACACGGTTCTGGCCAATAAGACCGGCATTTGCTTTGATTATGCGTCCCTGATGACCGGGATGCTCCGCAGCCAGGGGGTTCCCTGTAAGCTGGTGGTGGGCTACGCCGGGACGGCGTATCACGCCTGGATCAGCGTCTGGTCCGAGGAGACCGGCTGGGTGGACGGCGCCATTTATTTTGACGGCGTTTCCTGGCAGCGGATGGACCCCACCTTTGCCTCCAGCGGACGGCAGAGCATGGCCATCATGAAGTATATCGGCGACGGCAGCAACTATACAACGAAGTATTTGTACTGAAAGGCTACGGAACGAGCCGGGAGAGCCTGGCTTCCCGCAGAAAATGCAAATGAAACAGAAGAGACAGAAGAAATGGGGCAGTGCGCGGGTCTCCGACTTTTGCATGGAGCTTTCCCTGCTGGTGCACGCCGGTGTGGGCATAGGTGACGGCCTTGCCCTGCTGGCGGAGGAGACGGATGACCCGGAAGAGCGGCGGTTTTTGACGGAGATGGCCGACCAGATGGACAGCGGCGATTCTCTGGCGGCGGCGCTGCGGTCCGCCGACCGGTTCCCGGACTACGTAGCGGACCTGGCGGAGGTGGGAGAGCGTTCCGGACGAATGGAGGAATCGCTGACCGCTTTGGCTGATTATTACGACGAGCGCCACCGGATGGAGCGGCGCCTGCGGAGCGCGCTGCTGTATCCCGCGGTCATCATGCTTTTGATGCTGGTGGTCATGGTGGTGCTGCTGACGAAGGTACTGCCGGTGTTCAATGATGTTTACGCCTCTCTGGGCGGCCAGCTCACCGGCGTGGCCGGCGGCCTTTTGGCGCTTGGACAGGCGCTGGACGCGGCGTTGCCCTGGCTGTGCGGTCTGCTGGCGCTGATCGTGACAGCGGCGGCGGTGGTCACCGCCAGTCCCAGCCTGCGGGAGAAAGTCCTGGACCTGTGGCGGCGCACCTGGGGCGACCGGGGCCTTGCCCGGCAGCTGCAGACGGCCCGCTTTGCCCAGGCGCTGGCCATGGGCCTTCGCAGCGGAATGCCGCTGGAGGATGCCCTGTCCATGGCGGGGGGAATGCGGGAAAATACGCCCGCGGCCGCGGCCCGCTGTGAGGATTGCCTGGCCCGGCTGGAGCGGGGCGAGGAGCTGGCGGGCGCCTTGAGCGGTTCCGGTGTTATGCCGGCAGCCGCCTGCCGGATGCTGGCCCTGGGCCAGCGCAGCGGCGCCGGGGATACTACCATGGAGGAAGTGTCCCGGCGGCTGGGGCAGGAGAGCGCGGAAGCGCTGGAATCCAGAGTCAGCCAGGTGGAGCCGGCGCTGGTGCTGGCGGCCTCTCTGCTGGTGGGCGTGATCCTGTTGTCGGTAATGCTGCCGCTGCTGCGGGTCATGACGGCGATCGGGTGAGCCATGAAGAAACGGTGGTGGACGACGGCCCTGCGGGGCCTGCTGCTGCCGGCAGCGGCCCTGGCGGCCCTGCTGGTGTTTTTCACGGCGTTGGCCCGACTGGAATACAGCACGGAAACAGCGGATCAGAGCCGCCTGGAGGATACGATCCGCCGGGCGGCAGCGGCATGTTATGCCGTTGAAGGGATCTATCCGCCGGATGTGGCCTATTTGGAGGAGCATTATGGCATTCGCATCGATTGGGACCGCTACACCGTGGATTACCAGGTGTTTGCCTCCAACCTGATGCCGGATATCACGGTTTTACGGAACGGAGCGGAATGAAACAGCCTATGAAAAAAACGCATATGGAGGGCTTTTTGGCATTGGCGCTCTTTGGCGTGTTCGCCGCCTGCGTCCTGTCGGTGCTTTTGACAGGCGCCGGCGCTTACCGGCGCCTGGCGGAGCGGGATGACGCGGCCTATGGCCGGCGCACCGTTTTGCAGTATGCCGCCGCCAAGGTGCGGCAGGCGGAGAATGTTGCCGTGGAGCGCTTTGGGGACGCGGATGCCCTGGTTTTGACGGAGCAGCTGGACGGCGAGCAGTATGAGACCCGCGTCTACTGCTGCGACGGCTACCTGCGGGAGCTGTTCGCCCAGCAGGGCGCGGATCTGGAGCCGGAGGACGGAGAACAGGTCCTGAAAGCCGAGGCGCTCCAGGCGAGCTTGGAGGAGAATGGGCTTCTGCGCATGGAGGTCCTATCCGACGGCGATTGGGAGACCGTGGTGCTGTGCCTGCGGAGTGGAGGGGAGCGGGGCGCATGAAAAGCAGAGCACCGTTGGTGATGATGGAACAGCTAGTCATGGTGCTGGTCTTCGCCCTGGCCGCCGCTGTGTGCGTCCAGGCCTTTGCCTTTTCAGACCGGCTTTCACAGGAAAACGAGACCCGGGACCGGGCGGTGACCGCCGTGCAGAACGCGGCGGAGACCCTGAAGGCCTGCCGGGGCGATTACGAGGCGGCATCCAGTCTCCTAGGCGGGACCTGGGACGGCACCGTCTGGAGCATCTCCTATGACAGCGGCTGGTCGCCGCTGGCGGAGAACGGGGAAGGGGCCTTTCGGGTATCGACTGTCCCGGCGGACAGCGGACAGGAGCTGCTGGGCACCGCGGAGGTGACCGCCTCCACCTGGGAGGGGATCGAAATTTACAGCCTTTTCGTGGCCTGGCAGGAGGATGCCCATGGATAAACGGGAGTCATTTGCCCCGCCGGCGGTGGGTGGCAGCTGCCTGCTGGTGATTTTCGCGGTGCTGTGTCTGACGGTGTTCGCCCTTCTGAGCCTGAGCACCGTCCAGGCGAACGACCGTCTGGCGGATGCCTCTGTGGAGGCGGTGAGCGCCTATTACCAGGCGGATCGTCAGGCGGAGACGATTTTGGCCCAGCTGCGGAGCGGCCAGATGCCCCAGGGCGTCACCGCTGACGGCGCTACATATATATATATATATACCTGTCCTATCTCCGACACCCAGAGCCTGGAGGTCCGGGTCCGTTTGGAGGGGGACAGCTGGACGGTTCTGCGGTGGCAGGCTGTGTCCACCACCCAGTGGGAGGCGGGGGAAGGCCTGGACCTGTGGTCCGGCATAATGGATTGAGAGAAGGGGGAAACCTATGAGAGAGTTAGTGGACTATTTGGAGCAGGCGGTGGAGGATCAGGCCTCCGATCTGTTTATCGTGGCAGGCGGGCCGGTCTGCGAAAAAGTTGAGGGCCATCTGCGGCCCATCAGCGGGGAAAAGGTGTTCCCGGCGGAGACGGAGCGCCTGATCATGGGGCTGTATGATATGGCGGACCGCTCCATGGATGTCTACCGGACTGCCGGAGATGATGATTTTTCCTTTGCGGTCCCGGGACTGGCCCGCTTCCGGGTGAACGCCTATCGCCAGCGGGGCTCCCTTGCGGCGGTGGTGCGGCTGGTGGCCTTTGAGATCCCGGACTACCGGGCGCTGCGCATTCCGGAGCAGGTCATGGAACTGGCGAATCTGTCCGACGGCATGGTGCTGGTCACCGGCACTGCCGGCAGCGGCAAATCCACCACCCAGGCATGCATCATCGACCGCATCAACCGGACCCGGGAGGCCCATATCATCACGCTGGAGGACCCAATCGAGTACCTGCACCGGGACCAGCGGAGCATCGTCAGTCAGCGGGAGATCGCCATTGACACCATGGATTACCTCTCCGCCCTGCGGGCCTGCCTGCGGCAGGCGCCGGATGTGATATTGCTGGGAGAGATGCGGGACCACGAGACCATCCGCACCGCCATGACGGCGGCGGAGACGGGACATCTGCTCATTGCCACCCTACATACCAAGGGCGCGGTAAATACCATCGACCGGATCATCGACGCCTTCCCCAGCACGCAGCAGTCTCAGATCCGGGTGCAGCTGAGCATGGTGCTGCGCACGGTGGTGTCCCAGCGGCTGCTGCCGGATGTGAACGGGGAGCTGGTGCCCGCCTATGAGATCATGCATATGAACGCGGCCATCCGCAGCATGATCCGGGACTGCAAAAACCATCAGATCGACAACGCCATCGCCGCCGGCAGCGGAGAGGGCATGAAGGCCATGGACCAGTCTATCCTGGAGCTGTACCAGGCGGGGACCATCACCCGGGAGACGGCGCTGGATTATGCGGACCATCCGGAGCAGATGCTGCGGAGAATGGGCTGACGGGCCGCGAACGTGTCTCTTGCGGGAAGCGGCGCCCGGTGGTATCATAACGCCGTGAAAAACCGCCCGAAGGGGGAAGGACCCATATGAAAAAGCTGCGGCTGCCGCTGACCGCCGCGCTGGCGCTGGTGCTGGCTGTCAGCGTGGGGATGCTCGTTCGCCAAAATATCCAATACCGGGAGGGCGAGAGGGATTACGCCGAGGCGGAGGCCCTGGTGGAGCTGCCGGACCTCAGCCAGCTGGAACCGGCGGAAACCCAGGAGCCGGCGGAGCCTGCCGAGGATGAGGAAGACACTGCGGCGGAGCGGCCGGTGTATGTGGACCCCTATGCCGACGCTTTGCGGAACATGAACTTTTCCGCCTTGCGGGAGGTCAACAGCGATGTGTTGGGCTGGATCCTGATCCCCGGCACGGCCATCTCCTATCCGGTGGTCCAGGGGACAGATAACGAGTATTATCTGAGCCATACCTGGAAGAAGTGGACCAGCGTGGTGGGCTCCATTTTCCTGGAATGCCGGAACAGCCGGGACCTCAGTGACTTCAACACCATCATTTACGGCCACCGCATGAACAACGGCTCCATGTTCGCCTCCCTGAAAAACTACAAGTCCCAGAGCTATTGGGCAGCCCATCCGGCGGTCTATCTCACCGATGATGCCGGCAGCCACAAATACGAGATCTTCGCCGCCTATGAGGTCAGCACGGAGGGAGAGACCTACCGGCTGGGCTTTGGGAGCGATCAGAAAAAGCAGGACTTCATCGATCACTGCCTGGACCAGTCCGTCATTGACACCGGAGTGGTGCCCCGGACCTACGACCGCATACTGACCCTGTCTACTTGTACCGGCCAGGGTCACGCCACCCGCTGGGTGGTCCAGGCGGTGCTGTGGGGCGAGGCGCCGCAGGGGCCGGAAACGCCTTCGGAGGAGCTCCCTCCGGAGGAAGCGGAGGTGGAGGAGGAAGCGCCCTCGGCGCTGGATATCGCCCTGGGCCGCGTTACCAGAGAAGCGGAAGAGCCTGCGTCTTAAAAACGACAGTCCCCGGAGGGTCGGCCCTCCGGGGCGTTTTCGTTTACAGGGCGGAAGAAACGTGATACACTCGCTGTAAGAACAAAGGAGGGAGTGCCATGAGCCGTCAGGCTGTTTTGACCTATCTGCGTACCCGGGAGGGGGAGTTTCTCTCGGGAGAGGAGCTGAGCCGCCAGCTGGGGCTCAGCCGCACCGCCGTGTGGAAGGCGGTGGACGCCCTGCGGCGGGAGGGCTACACCATCGAGGCCCGGACGGGACTGGGATACCGCCTGGCGGCGGCACCGGACGCCCTGACAGAGACGGAGATCCGAAACCACTTGGGCGCGGTGGACACCGTGGGCCGGACGCTTTTGTGCTTTGATGAGATCGACTCCACCAACAATTACGCAAAGCAGCTGGGCATGGCCGGCGGGGAGGACGGCACCGTGGTGGTAGCCAACTGCCAGACGGCGGGCCGGGGGCGGATGGACCGCACCTTCCAGTCCCCCCGGGACAAGGGCATTTACCTGACGGCCCTGCTGCGGCCGGATATCCCCATGGACCGCCTGCTCTCCGTGACAGCCTTGGCGGGGGTGGCGGTGTGCGGCGCGGTGGAACAGACCTGCGGCGTGCGGCCGAAGTTGAAGTGGCCCAACGACCCGGTGCTGAACGGGAAGAAGCTCTGCGGCATCCTGACGGAGATGTCCCTGGAGGCGGAGACCGGGCGGCTCCAATCCCTGGTGGTGGGCATCGGATTGAACGTGGGGCAGACGGCGGCGGATTTCACGCCGGAGGTGGCGGCCATGGCCACCTCCATCTCCCAGGAGCTGGGGCGGCCGGTATCCCGTCCGGCGCTGGCGGCGGCGGAGATCGAGGCTCTGGATCGGCTGTACACGGCGCTGAAGGGCGGAGACCTGTCCGCGTACCTTGCCGCTTACCGCCGGGACTGCGTGAATCTGGGCAAGACCGTGCAGCTCATCAGTCCCCTGGGCCGGGAGACGGTGGAGGCTGTGGGCATCGACGAACAGTTCGGCCTGGTGGTGCGGACAGCGGACGGCGCGGAAAAGACCGTCCGCTCCGGCGAAGTCTCCGTCCGGGGAATGTACGGCTATGTGGAGTGAGACGGTGTCCAGGAAAAGTTGCTGCCTGGTTGCGGTGCTGTGTCTGCTGTTGTGCGGCTGCGCCGGGAAAGAGACAGAGGAGGCGCAGCTGGTCTCCCGGAATGGAGCGCCGGTGGCGCAGATGGGGGACGCGGTCTATTATTGGCGGTACAGCGCGGACAGCTTTGAGCCGGGAGGGCTGTGGGGGGATTACAGCCCCAGGGCAAACGCGGAAAATCAACTGATCCGATGTGAGGACGGCGGGGAAACGGTCCTGGCCTCTGGCCCTTGGTTCGGTCCCATGTGGGTGCTGGGAGACCGTCTGATCGTGCGGAATGTGACAGGAGAAAGCGGTGGCCTGACATGCCTGTCCCTGGCGGGAGAGGTTTTGTGGACGCTGGATGGGGAAGATGTCACCGTCCGGACCGCCGACCCGGAGCGGGGGTCGCTGATCTGCACCAGTGGATGGACGGTGTTCTCCTTGGACGGGGAGGGGCATCGGACAGACCTGGCGGAAATGGTGAGGTATCTTGGCTATGAGGACGGCGCACTGTATGTTCAGGATTACTCCCAATATGAGGAGGCGATCCTCTGGCGATTGGCTTGGGACGGTCAGTGGACTGAGCTGGCCCGTGTGACGGTGGAATACGGCGGCAATTCCGGCCCCATCATCACCCAACTGGAGACGGCGGGGAATACGGTCTATTTCCTGTACGGCGCCTATGACGGCACGGCCAATGTGTTTCAGGGCGGCTGGCTGGCCGCCGCCAAACTGGATGGAAGCGGCTGCGATATCTTGACCGGCGTTCCTTTCGACCGGTTCTTCCTGCGGGAACGGGATGGAACGGTAACACTGGTATACCCCGATGAATACGAATTGTCTTGGGATGGGGAAACGGCTTTGGAGCTGGATGTGGAGACCGGAGAGACCGCGCAGACAAATGGCCCCGTCTGGTTCCGGCCGGTGGGCGTTCCTTTTGCCGATGGCGACTGTATCTGGGTGGTGAAAGACCGCACCGGAGGGACTGTTGCCCTGGCGGATGGCATCGCTTTTCCGGAGACGGAGTATGACGGGGAAAAACCGGAGCCCTGCCGGAAGATACGAGACATTGCCGTGGCTGGAGGCTGGCTGTGGTACACGTTGGAGGTGGGCCGTTACGCGGAGGAATGGTCTGTCGGCTGGCGGGACGGCTATGCGCGAACGGTGACCCAGGTGTGCCGGATGCCGCTGGCCGGCGGTGAAGCCCAGATCCTGTATGAATACTGAATACAGCGCCGGAGGCCAAAGCCTCCGGCGCTGTGGTTTATTCACGGTCAATATGATTTTGGATGCGCTGCATGATCATCTCCAGGGCCACCAGGTTGTGGCCGCCCTCCAGCACCACGATGTCCGCGTATTTCCGGGAGGGCTCCACGTACTGCTCATGCATGGGCTTCACGGTGGTCAGATACTGGGTCACCACGGATTGCAGCGTCCGGCCCCGCTCCTCCATGTCCCGCAGGGCCCGGCGGAGGATGCGGACATCGGCGTCCGTCTCCACGAAGATCTTGATGTCGAACATGTCCCGCAAGGCGGGATTTTGAAAAATAAGGATGCCCTCCACGATGATGACCTTGTTGGGCCGGACCGTCACCGTCTCGTCGGTGCGGTTGTGGTCCACATAGGAATAGACGGGGCACTGGATGGCCTGTCCGGCCTTCAGCTCCTTCAGGTGCTGAATGAGCAGCTCTGTGTCGAAGGCGCTGGGGTGGTCATAATTCACCTTGGCCCGCTCCTCGTAGGTCCTGCCCTCCTGGCGCTTATAATAGCTGTCATGGCCGATGACGGTGACACTGTCTCCGAAATGCTCCTTCAAATGCCGGGTCAGGGTGGTTTTGCCGGAGCCGGTGCCGCCGGCAATGCCGATCAGGATCGTGTTCATCTGCCTCAGTCCTTCCGTGTTGATGAGTCTGGATTTCAGCCCTATTATAAAAATTTATTCGCCCAAAAGCAAGGACTTACGGCGGCAAAGTGTGAAAAAGCTGAAAATTCGACGCCGCCATACTTGACGGCGTGGCGGAAAGCCGATATTATGTAAAGTACAACGAAGCTTTCGGAAGGAGTACCGTCCATGGCCATGAAACGCTGCCCTGTCTGCGGGGAAAAATATTCCGATACCTATAAAAACTGCCCGTTCTGTGAGGAGGAGGCGGCGCTGCGGGGCGGCGGCAAGGTCCGCCGGGGCGGCCGGCGGTCCGCCGGCAGGCAGAAGGTGAACCTGCTGACGCCCACTCTGGTCGTGCTGATCCTCATTATGGCCGCGCTGCTGATCTACCTGCTGTTCGGCGACCGCTTTCAAAAGACGCCGGAGGAGAGCACCACGCTTCCCGAGGAGGAGGTGCAGCCGCAGCAGCCGGAGTTGGAGGACCCTGAAGGCACTGATCCGGAGGGCGGCGATGTGCCCGAGGACCCTGCGGGCACAGAGCAGGACCCCGGCACCACCACGACGCCTGCCGCCAGCGATTATGAGACGGCGTCCCAGCTGCCTGACGGCCTGACGCTCAGCACCACGGATTTCACGCTGAAGGCGGCGGGGGAGACCCATACCATCCAGGCCTCCGGCGGCAGCGGCGAATACACCTGGATCAGCGAGGATGACGGCGTCGCCTCCGTGGACGAAAACGGCAAGGTCACCGCCGTCTCCCGCGGCACCGTTAACGTGCTGGTCACCGACGGCAGCAAGAAGGCCGTGTGCATCGTCCGATGCAGCTTCAGCGGCACCCTGACCACCACGCCCGGCACGGGCCCGGACACCGGCACCGCTGCCGGCGGCACTTTGCGGACAGGCTCCGCGGTGGTGGTCAACGGCGGAAACGGTGTGAACGTGCGCTCCGGCCCCGGCACGAGCTATGAATCTCTGGCCACCGTGCCCAACGGCGCCTCCATCCAGATCACGGGCAGCGCCGGTGACGGCTGGTACAAGATCACCTTCTCCGGTGTGGGCGGTGTGGAGACGGCCGGCTACATGAAGGGCGAGTTCCTGAAAAACGACTGACGGCCACAAAAT
>JAETPK010000116.1 GCA_021771265.1 Oscillospiraceae bacterium | reverse complement strand
GTGCCCAGGCAGAACAGCTGGATACCGATGGCGGTGTTGGCACCGGCGCTGGTAAAGATGGCGGTGGTGAAAGAACCAATGCCGGTGATCTGGGGGAAGAAAGTATTGATGAACGCGCCCAGCAGCATAGGCACGACCATCATACCCGCGGGGATCTTTTTCAGGAATTTCATGATCATGATGCTTTTTCCTCCTCAAATGTTTCTCGTTTCTCCCATTCTTCACTCCCATCTCTTCCGCTTTTCCGTGTAGCGGAATCATTTTCCAGAAAAAGAGCAAAGAAAATTCCTCATTCCGAGGGGGGTGTACTTTTTGTACACATGTACAATATGCACAATGTCATTATAAGCCTTTTCTCGTCTCTTTGTCAAGCAAAGGTTCTCCTCTCCTGTAAAAAAGACAAAACGTGCCCTCGACGCACAAAATCGCCAGAGTGTACGGCTGCCCCCTGGTTGGAGCCGCCCTCCGATAGCATCCATTTTGAACACCGCCAGCCGCAAATTGCGGCGGTATCAATTGAATAACGCTTCCTGCGCAAACCATGGCAAGCAAATATCCAAACGATCCTGAAAGCACTTTCCGAAGACATTCGTGTTGCTTTTTTAACAATTCTCGTCAGAAAACTTCGTTCAAAACTACAAAAAAGCTTTGTCTTTTGACATTTGCTTGACAATTATGCAAGTGAACTTTATACTAAATCCGCAGTTCCGATGCATCGGGATTATGTTTCTCCGCTATTTTTGGAATAGTATTCCGTGTAGTGGAAAACCAATGAAGTAAATGATCCATAGCATCGGATTTTCTTTCGCCAAAACATACGGAAGCAGTTTCCACTGTGCGGAATTCCGGTGAAAGTGAAAGAAGAAGCGCCGATAACAGCGCAGTATCGGAGACTCGCTCCGGCGGAGACCGGAAATCCCGCTCATGCGCATGCGGGGCCCGGACAAGCTGTCCGAAAGAGTAAAAGGAAAGGGAGTTATTGAAATGTCTGCAATTGGATTCCTGATTCTTCTGATCCTTTCCATCGTTTTGCTGATGGTTTTGATCATGAAGGTCAAACTGCACCCCACGTTCTCTCTGTTTGTCGCTGCCCTGGTCATGGGCCTGGTCATGGGCGCATTTGAGCCCGAGGGATTCTCCTTCACGCAGGTCCTGAGCATGATCACCTCCGGCTTCGGCGGTACGCTGAGCAGCATGGGTATCCCCATCATGCTGGGCGCCATCCTGGCCATGGGTGTGCAGGATACCGGCGCCGCCAAGGTCATTGCCAACTTCTTCATCAAGCTGTTCCGCGGCAAGAACCTGGAGCTGGCCCCTGCTCTGACCGCCTACATTGTGTCCATCCCCGTGTTCGGCGACATCACCACCATCCTGACCTCCAACATCGCCAACGTGTTGTCCAAGCGCAAGCACATCTCCATGGGTAAGATGGCCGCTTTCACCCAGACCGGCCTGAACCTGACCCACGCCATGGTGCCCCCTACCCCTGGCATCCTGGCTGTCTCCATTCTGCTGGGCGCTGACCTGGGCCTGGTCATCGGCTGGGGCGTGGTCATTTCCATCATCGGCTTCCTGCTGACCTGGATCGTCCTGCGCAAATGGACCGACAAGGAGTTCATCGAGCCCGTGCCCGAGGTCGTTGCCGAGATCGAGGAGACCTCCTCCAACGACGTCAAGGACATCCTCATCTCCGGTGAGGACCTGCCCGGAACCCTCGCCTCCTTCCTGACCATTCTGATCCCCGTCGTGCTGATCGCCGGCAGCTCCTTCCTGAAGATGGGCGTGTCCGAGGAGTCCGCCCTCTATGGCTGGGCCAACATCTTCGGCGACAAGATCGTGGCTCTGGGCCTGGGTGTCATCTACACCATGATCTTGGCTTCTTTCCACAGGTCCTCTGTCCGTAAGAGCAACAAGGACGTCTCCGGCAAGGACCCCGTCAACTTCCGCGAGGTCGTGCTGGACAGCTGGATTGCCCGCGGCCTGAACGTGGCTCTGCCCGCTCTGCTCATCACCGGTATGGGCGGCGCTTTCGCAACCGTCATCAAGGCTGCTCCCGCTATCAACGACCTGGCTGGCCTCATCGAGAAGTCCGGTGTCCCCGGCCTGCTGATCCCCTTCCTGATCGGTGCCATCATGTTCACCGCTGTGGGCTCCATGACCACCGGCGGCATGACTGCCGCCGGCGTGGTCGGCCCCATGATGGCCACCCTGGGCCTGACCCCCGTTGCCACCGTTCTGGCCATCGGTGCCGGCACCATGATCTTCAACCATGTCAACAACTCTGGCTTCTGGGTCATCAGCCGTTTCTTCAACCTGGACCTGAAGCAGGGTCTGAAGTACATCACGCTGCCTGACTTTGTGGCCGGTGTGTTCTGCTTCATTCTGGTCTGCGTCGCCAGCGCTGTGAGCCTGTTCTAAAAACCGCCTGTGGGAATTGCCGCTGATGCGGTGCTGAATCCCTGTTTGTATGAAAACGGCCTGCTGCTTGCTATTCCGGCAGGCGGCAGGCCGTTTGTCATTATGCTGTTCATAACCGGATCTTTTGAAAGTAAGGAGAACTTCTATGAATCAGAAAAGTGTGAAAGAGCGTCTTTTGTGGGCGCAGTTCGACGCCCTGGAAATGGGCACCGGCTGGGATGACCAGGACATCACCCGTCCACAGATCATGATTGAGAGCGTCTACGGCGATTCTCACCCCGGCAGCTATCACCTCAACCAGCTGACGGAGCAGGCGGTTTACGGCGTATATGAAAAGGGCGGAAAACCCGCCAAGTACTATGCCACCGATATCTGCGACGGCTGCGCCCAGGGCCATGACGGCATGAACGTGGTCCTGGCCTCCCGGGAAGCCATCGCCAACATGGTGGAGATCCACGCCTCCGCGGTGCCCTGGGACGGCATCATCCTCTCCTCCAGCTGCGACAAGTCTATCCCCGCCCACCTGAAGGCGGCTGCCCGGATGGATCTGCCCACCATCTTCATGCCCGGCGGCTCCATGCGGCCCGGCCCCAACCAGACCACCTCCCTGGTGGCCGGCGACATCTCCCTGCGTCAGAAGCGCAAGGACGCCATTACCGACCAGGAGGTCCGGGATTACAAACTCACCGGCTGCCCCTCCGTGGGTGCCTGCACCTTCCTGGGCACCGCCTCCACCATGCAGTGCATGGCTGAGGCGCTGGGTCTGACCCTGCCCGGCGCTGCCCTGTGTCCCGCCACCATGCGGGACATCCTCCAGTATGCCCGCTATGCCGGCCGCAAGATCATGGAGCTGGTGGAAAAGGACATCACCCCCAGCAAGATCATGACGCCCGCCGCTTTCCGCAACGCCATCATCGTCCACAGCGCCATCGGCGGCTCTACCAACGCCACCATCCACCTGCCCTCCATTGCCCGGGAACTGGGCTATGACCTGCCCATTGAGCTGTTCGACGAGATCAACCATCAGGTGCCCCACCTGGGCAACATCAATCCCTCCGGTCAGCATCTGACCGAATCCTTCTGGTTCGCCGGCGGCGTGCCCATGGTGCAGTGGATGCTGCGGGACATGCTGGATCTGAACGTGATGACTGTCACCGGAAAGACCCTGGGCGAAAATCTGGAGGACCTGCAGAAGGACAATTGGTTCGACCGCAATCTGGGCTATCTGGCCAACTACGGCCTGACCCGGGACCAGGTGATCTTCCCTGTGGAAAAGGCGCCTGAGAAGGGCTCCGTGGCCATTCTGAAGGGCAACATCGCCCCCGAGGGCAGCGTCTTGAAGTACTCTGCCTGCGCCATGGACCAGCGAGAGGTGGTCAACGCCAGGGCCCGCGTGTTTAACCACGAGGAGGACGCCCACGCCGCGGTGGTGAACAATCAGATCGATCCCGGCGATGTGGTCATCATCCGCTATGAGGGCCCCCGGGGCTGCGGCATGCCCGAGATGTTGATGACCACCGAGGCCATCGTCTGCGATGAGCGCATCAACGGCTCCGTGGCTCTCATCACCGATGGCCGCTTCTCCGGCGCCACCCGCGGCGCCGCCATCGGCCACGTCAGCCCCGAGGCGGCTGCCGGCGGCCCCATCGCCTTCATTGAGGACGGCGACCTGATCTCTTACAGTGTGGAGAACCGCACCATCAACCTGACCGGCATCCACGGCGTACCCTGCTCCGTGGAGGAGGCCACCAAGGTCCTGGAGGAGCGGTCCAAGGCGGGCATCCTGCCCCGCGAGCCCCGCAAGGGCTTCTACAAGCTCTATACCGACCATGCTCTCTCCGCCATGAAGGGCGCCGGCCTGGAGTGATCTCTTCGCCGCGCACCGTTCACCGGACCTAAAAGACGGCGCCGGCCCGAAAAGGCTGGCGCCGTCTTTTTTGCAAAGCTTCGTCAAGGCGGAGGAGCTCCCGGTTTTTTCATTCCCTGCCTGTCATGTTCCCAGATGTCTCCGCGCCTTCCCCGGCGTTCCCGTCAGGACACGGCATGAGTCCGCAGATAGTCCAGCCACTCTTTGCAGCCGGCGGTATTCAAATGGATGCCGTCGGTGGTCAGCTCCGACCGGAGGCAGCCGTCCTC
>JAETPK010000115.1 GCA_021771265.1 Oscillospiraceae bacterium | reverse complement strand
TTGCAGATGATGCAACGGTTCCGTAAGGAAATGCGGGAGTGCTGGAATTGGCAGACAGGCTAGACTAAGGATCTAGTGATGGCAACGTCGTGTGGGTTCAAGTCCCATCTCCCGCACCAGAAGGCGCGAATTTGAACACACCGAAGCGGATCCTCCACTTCTTTGAAAAAGTGGTAGCCGTGGTGCTCAAATTCTCAAAATAGAGCCGAGAAGGCGCAGAAAAAGCCCGGAGGGTATAAACTACCCGCCGGGCTCTTTTTGTGTGTTCTGAGGGCTCGTGAGGGCTCTCAGCGGCATGTATTTGTTATTCCTTGCCGGTGTCTGTCTCGATCTCCACCTCCACCGTGTTTTCGGTGGCCGGTGCTTCGCTTGCGAGCTGCTGCACCGTTGTGGCTGCGATCGTGGTCGCTACGCTGGCCGCGGTAGCCGCCGCCGTGGTGGCTGCCGTTGTCGCTGTCTCCCCGTTGTCCGGGCGTTTGAGGTCGCGGCATACCTGCTCGATCTTGGTGTCGATCCATGCGTCGAAGTCTCCGTAAATCTCATTGAGGGCGGCCACGGCCGTGTCGCCGAGGATCTCCAGCACTTTGTCTCTGGACTTTTGGAAGGCTTCGAGCTGCTTCTCTTTGGTGAAGCCGCCGGAGCTTTTCAGAGCGTCAACGAAGGTCTGGGCGGTAGACGCCACCGCCTGCTCTACCGCGTCCACGGCCATGTCCATGTATTTGTTCGCGGTTTCGTTGTCGATCTCCTTCTGGAGTCTCGCCGTTTCCCTGCGGAGCAGCGCTACGGCATAGGCCCCGCCCGCCGTGATTAGCAGGCAGAGGACGGGCACGCAGGCGCTCACGATCTGTTGCATTGTTCCGTTCATTTCTTTGTACCTCCTTCTTTTTTGTGGTTATCACAAGGGAAGGGGCAGGCGTCGCACTGAGTTTCGTCGCATGAGACGCTCCCGTCCCAGTTTGTGATCGCGTGGATCCAGAATAAAAACGCAGCCAGAGCCATGACTCCGAGGACTGCGTTTGCGATCGTTTCTATGCTCATTTTGTCACCCGGTCGGCGTCTACCCAGCCATAGACAGAGGACTGCCCGTTGGTGTGTACGACATGGTACGGGTGTTTTGCCCCCTTGCTGATCGCCGTCACCTTGGCCGGGCCAGCCTTCGGGCTGCTGCTGGAGCTCGCAGCGTTGGCGCTGGTGTAGTGAGGGCCTCCGGCAAACTGTACCGTGTCCCCGACACTGATCGCGCCTCCGGCGATTGCCTGCACCGTGCTGGCGTCCACCCAGCCGTAAACCGTAGAGCCGGATCCTGAGACTGCGATCAGGTGGTACGGGTGCTTGGAGTTTTTGCTGATCGCTGTCACTTTGGCCTTGCCCGGTTTGCAGGCCGGGCCGCTTGCTGCGTTGGCGTTGGCGTAGTGGGTGGAGCCGGTAAACTGTACCACGTCGCCCACACGGAAGGCCAGAGAGCCGCCAGCAGACGGAGCAGGGGCAGGGGTTCCGGTTCCTGCGGAGCTGGAGCTGCCGCCTTTGAATTTCGGCACGCCATAGCCTCTGATGTACCGGCCGTTCACTTTCAGGGTGCGGCGGCCCACCGCGTCGCTCATGTTGCCCTCGATCACTTTAATGTCGGAGCCGTTCACGCTCTCCACAATGCCGACATGATCCGGCCAGCCGGTATTGTCACCGACGCCGGAGTCGTCCCAGTCATAAAAAATAACGTCGCCGGGCTGCGGGACGTGGGCGTCGTTTTCCTGCCATGCTCCGAGCTTCTGGAAAAGCTGGATCATTTGGCCGCACCCGCACTCGGTCGGGATAATGTCAGTCAGGCCGCACTTGATCGCCATGGCCGACACGAAGGTGGCGCACCATGCGTCTGTATATTTCATGGCGTAGCCTCTGGCGAGTGGCTTGTGCCCGTTGTAAATGTCAATGATCTGGCGGTGGGTTCCGTCGGCTTCCTTGCAGCCGATATAGGACGCCGCCGTGCTTACAAATTTCTGTCTCATTGTTTCGCCTTCCTTTCCGGCAGAGCTGCCGCCTGCGTACTTGCTGAGGTACGTCTGGCCGTAGCCTGCCCGTTTGATTTTCACGTTTTCGCTCTGGTCTGCCGGGCGCTCATACTTGGTGAGAATGACGTCCGACGCCTCGCGCACACTTTTGGCCGATTTCAGGGCCGCCAGTATGGAGGGGTAGCTCTCGGCCAGCTCCTTGCGTAAAAAGTCGAGCTGAGCCTCCAGATCTCCCACGGAGGCCCCGGCCGCCTTCACATAAGCCAGCAGCGCCTCCTTGCGGCTCCAGTACGTCCACTGGGCGAGGCCGTAGCCCGCAGCGTCCCGGACGAAGCCAGAATACGCTCCAGAGTCCACGGCGGCCGTGTAGGTGTCGTCCGTGTAGCTGAGGCGTTTCTCGTAGCTGTTTTGCAGGTTCCGGGGATTGAGGCCACTCTCGGCGTATAAGTTCCCCATGAGGGCCGCCACGCCGTAGTCGTTCAGGATCCAGCCTTTGAGGTGGTTCCAGATCCTTGCCTCGGTGTTGTTTCCGGTTGGTGCCATGTTGTCGCCTCCTTAAAATTCGTTAAAGTTTGACGGCTCCGGCTGCACGCCAGACGCCGCCATGAGCTTGATCTTGTTCTCGGCCTTGGCTTTGGTGTAATAAAAGCCGGTCGCGCTCGCCATTTCAGCGAACACGGCCGGTATCAGGTAGGCCAGCGCCGAGGTGTCCATGGTGAGCCAGATCATGCGGCAGGAAAAGACGGTGATCGCTATGGTGACGATACTCACGCCCAGAAAAACGAGCTTTGAAAACTCCACTTTTTTCTTCGCTGCTGCAGCAGCTTTCAGCTGCCTGATCTGCTTCCTGAGTCTGCGGTTTTCTTCGCAGAGCTGCCGGATCCTCTCGTCAGGATCCGGCGTGTCTACTTCCTGAGCTTTCGCTCTGGTTTCTCCATAGCCCTGCATGGTTTCCTCCTTCCTTTAGTCGTAGAGGGCTTCGATCCCCTGCTGGGTTAAAAAGTCCTTTTGTGCGTGTTTTACCTTGGCCGCATAGTCGAGGGCCGCGTGCATGTCTCCGTTACAATGAGCGTCCGGGATCCTCTGCACGGCCTTGGCCGTTGCTTCGCCGAGCGCGATTGCAGCGCCTACGCCCTGCACCAGAAGGAGCTCTTGGCGTTCCCGGAGCTTTTCGCGCTTTTCCTGCTCTTTCTGCCGCTCCTTTTCCTCGTCTTTTATGCGCTGTTCTTCGTCCTCCCTCTTTTTTTCCCTCTTTTGGATCCGGTGCTCAATGCACCAGAAGAAAAAGCCCGTCAGCGCCGAGGGTATGCTGGCGGCTATAATGATCGCTGTTATGTCCATGTGTTCACCTCCTGAGAAAATTCGCTTTCCCTGCGTTTGAAAATGATGTTTCGCTCGATCCACTTCTGGAGCCCGCGGGTGGCACAATGTCCCAGCATACCGAAGTAGCTTTGCATGGTTGCGTCCACCGCGTCGAAGTCAATCAGCCACGCCTCGTACTCCTTGGCAATATACCGCATACGGGCCTTCATTTTCTTGACGGCCTGCGGCGTCGGCTTGCGCCTTCCCGGATAGATCCGGCAGCCCACGAAGGTGACGCCCCGGCAGACGAGGCCGATCGTGGTCTTGCTGTTGAGTTCGAGGTGCAGCACGTTGTTGAGGTATTCCTCAATGAGCACGCGCCACTCGTTCAGCACTTTGGCGTCTTGGTGCAGCAGCACCATGTCGTCCATGTACCGGACGTAGTGGTGGGCCCGGAGCTCGTGCTTGATGTACTGATCCAGCTCGTTGAGGCAGACGTTCGCGAGCAGCTGGCTGGTGAGGTTGCCGATCGGCATACCCACCTCAAAGAGCCGCTCAGACGGCGGCACCTCGTCGGCGCTTTTGCCCGGAGGCAGGCCGAACGGTGTATGATCGCAGCATACGATCACGCGCATGAGCCAGAGAAAACCGTCCTCGCCCGGATATTTTCGCGACAAAATACCGAGCAGCACCTCATGGTCTACCCGGTAGAAATATTTTGAAATATCCAGTTTTAAGTAGTGCCAGCGCGGGCCCGGTTTTCTGTCCACCTGCTCGGCCCAGTATTGCAGCCGGTCGGCCGCTCTGGTGGTTCCTTTGCCGACTCGGCAGCCGTATGAGTGGTAGATCATGCCATTGTCGAGCTCTTGGTTTACTTGCAGGTATATGGCCCACTGTACAACGCGATCCCGGAAGCCCAGCGCCATAATGAGGCGGCGCTTCGGCTCTGAGACATAAAACTGCCGGTAGCGTCCCACGGTGTAGGTGCGCCACATGAGGTCGTTCTGTATGCCGATCAGGCTTTCCTCCAGATTGGCCGAGAAGGCCACCACGTCGCTGCGGAACCATTTCTCGCTTGCTGCCTCGTGGTATGCGTTGAGCAGGTTCTCCCACGAGTATATTCTCTCCAGAAGGGAGGGCCGGTTTGTTGTTTCCATGTCCTCGCTCCTTTTTATCAAAATAATGGCCCGCGTGTGGCACTCCTTGGCGCGTCCGTTCCCCTATGGCCGCCACACCATAGGATCCCGGCCGCCTTCACCCGCTTATGAGGGAACGGCCAGCCTCCGCGGTTTGCCCGCCGCCTCTGGCGACTT
>JAETPK010000114.1 GCA_021771265.1 Oscillospiraceae bacterium | reverse complement strand
ACCCGCGTGGTCAGCACGCCGTTCTGGAATCCCAGCGAGCCCTCCTGATACTTCGGCCCGACCCGCCAGCTTCTCCGGACCCGCACCGGCAGAAGTGTGAAAATGTCTTCATAGGTACCCAGCGTTTGCCGCCGCACACCACCGCCCCGGGTGATGACGGCCTCCACAGTGGCCACATCCCGCTGGTCCAGCGGGAACGACAGGCGGCCCGTATAGTGGCCGCCGCCTGCCGCGGTCAGTTGAGTCGTTTCGGTGTGCTCCCCCATGGTGGTCTCTACGGAAACGGCCGTATCCGCGCTGTCCTTCCGCAGGGTCAGCGCCAAGTCCGCCTCCAACACGTGGGTGGACGCATCCACACGCACCGGCTCCAGGTCAATGTCCCCTATGGGTTTTCTGGCCTCGCTCCACTTCAAGATCTCCGTCCCCAGCGTCAGGGCCAGGGCACAGCCCAGCAGCACGGCCAAAGACTTTTTCACGATGAAAAACCTCCTTTTTTGCCCAAGCTTCAAAGTGTCTGTTCTAAAACGACCTCAAACGCCGCCAGCCTGCGGATGCGTCTCAGTCCTTTCCATATCCGCCTTCCGCGGTCTCTTTTTAGTCCCAAGTCAGCTTGGGTTCCTCAACAGGCAGCTCATCCATGCCGCCCCGCTCTGTGATCATGGCCTGATACAGGCAGAACTCATAGCCCAGGCCAAATTCGTCCTCACAGGCAAAGGTCAGCATCACGATATCCCCCGCCTGGCAGGACTGCTCCCAGCCCTGGCACGCCGCCGCTTCCTTGACCAGCTTGTCGTTTACATACAGGCGGTAGCTCGCATTTTTTTCAGAAGCAGCCTGTCCATCCGTCGTTTCCAGATCAACGCTGTACGAGTCGATCTGTACGGCTCCGTTCTGATAGCGGGGCGTACTGCCGCCCCAGCTGCTCAGCTGCAGCGGCAGCAGCATGGATACATCCCCCCAGCCGCCAAGCTCCTCCCGGGTGACGGTGCCTGCGGTGTCCACCAGCACAGACAAGCTCAATTCCCGTTCTCCCTCTGCCGGAATGGACACATCGGCATAAAACGTGCCCCCGCCCTGCCCGGCCATGGGAAATTCTTCCGTCTCCCCCGTCTGATCCACCAGCAGCGTCACCGCCGTATCCTCCCGCCACTGCCGCAGGGTCACGGAGACCTGGGCCAGCAGACTGCGGCTATCCCGGTCCATGCCGGTGACATGGAGGTCGTAGTCTGTGACCACGCGGGCCGCCTCCTCCAGCTCCCGGGCCACCATGCCGGAGGTATCGTTCACAGCGTCATCCAGCCGGTCCAGCCGGTAGCTGAACGCATTCAGCTGCCCTTTCAGCTCCGCCAATTCCGCCCGCTGGGACAGGTTCAATACCAGCAGCACGGCGCACAGGACCAACGTCAGCAGCTGCATCCAGCTCTTCTTCCAGAATGCCATTGCAAAACCTCCTTTTGTTTGATGGCATGAAGCTTTCAGGTCCCCATTGTCAAATGCCAAACCACCGCGGCAACCGGCTCGCGGCAGGCAGCGCCGCTATACGGGATGCTCTATGCCGGCAGGATGTCCACGATCACCAGCTCCGGGCAATTGAAAACACGGGGGATCTTCGTGCTCTCCCGGGCCAGCCCCCGGCTGACGAGGAATGTCGTGCCGTCAAAGTCATCCCGGCCGCCGGCATACCTTGGAAACATCCCCTGATTGGGCGCGTACAGGCCGTTCAGCAGTCCGGGAATACGCCACTGGCCGCCGTGGGCGTGGCCGGAGACGATCAGGTCAAAGGAATATTCCAGATAGCGTTCAATATTCTCCGGCCTGTGGGCCAGAAGGACCGTAAAGGTATTTTCATTTACAGTATTTCCGACAGTCTCCAGTTGGTCCTCCCCGGAATCCGGATCATCGATGCCGCATACCGCCACGGTCTGGCCGTTCAGCTCCCAGGTGACGCCGTCACCCCGGAGGACGGTGACGCCCAAGTCCGCCATCTGCTGACAGATACGCTCCGCCTCCCCAGACCACCACTCATGGTTCCCGGTAACGTAGGCGCAGGGATATCGTTCCGCCAAAGTCCGGACTGTGCTCCATGCATTCTCCTCCGGCAGCACGTCATCCACGATGTCGCCGCCCAGTAAAACGATGTCCGGCGCCTGTGCCGCCACTAAGTCCAGCAGCGTTTTCTGGTCTTCGCCGTAAGCACAGCTATGGAGGTCTGTCAGCACCGCTAACCGTATGGGGGCATTCACTTTGGCAGATGTGACGGTATCAGTCACCACCCGCAGGCGAATGTCGAAAGCTGTCAGCAGCAAAAGCGCCAGCAGGCTCAGCGCCAGCAACGCTCTCCTACGCTTCTTGCTCACAGCCCAAACCACCGCAGGACAATCACACCTATGGTAACAGCCACACCGAGCAGCAGGGCAATATAGTCCCGCCCCTCGTATTTCAAAACATGCAGCTTCGTGCGGTCCTCGCCGCCGTGGTAGCAGCGGCACTCCATGGCAACGGCCAGCTCATCCGCCCGGCGGAAGGCGCTGATGAACAGAGGCACCAGAATGGGGATGAGGGCCTTGGCCTTCTGCATCAAGTTGCCGCTCTCAAAATCCGCGCCCCGGGCCTTCTGAGCGGACATGATCTTGTCCGTCTCCTCAATGAGGGTGGGGATGAACCGTAGGGCGATGGACATCATCATGGCCAGCTCGTGGACCGGCACATGGAAGCGCTTCAACCCGCCCAGCAGCTGTTCCAGACCGTCTGTCAGACTGATGGGGCTGGTGGTATAGGTCATGAGGAAGGTGCCCATGATGAGCAGCATGATGCGCACCACCATGAACACGGCGTTCTGAAGGCCCGTGTCGGATATCTTCAAAATGCCCCACTCCAGGAGATACCGGTCCCCAGGGGTGAAAAACAGGTTCAAAACACCAGTGAATATGATGATGAACAGCACCGGCTTCAAGCCCCGGATCAGGGCTTTCAGTCCCACCCGGGAGATTCGGACGCAGACCGCCAGACACAGCGCCAAAAGGGCGTAGCCCGTGACGCCGCAGGCGCAGAACAGCGCGGTGATATACAACACCACCAACAAAATCTTCGTGCGGGGGTCCAGTTTGTGGGCCACGGTATCTCCGGGGAAATACTGGCCCAGGGTAATGTCCTTCAGCATGCCGCCCCTCCCTTCCGCAGGGCCAAAAGCTGCCGCTCCAGGTCCCGCACCGTGTATACGGCGGGGTCGATGGCGACGCCCCGCTCCCGCAGGGCCATGGCGATACGGGTCACCTGGGGCACGTCCAGTCCGGCGGCCAGCAGCTCTCCGCCCCGGGCAAACACCTCTGCCGGAGTGCCGCTCATCAGAATGTGCGCGCCCTTGAGCACCAGAATGCGGTCCACATTCTGGGCGATCTCGTCCATGCTATGGCTCACCAGGATGACAGTGGTGTGCTTGTTGCGGTGGTAGTCCCGGATGTTGGCCATTAAGTTCTCCCGGCCGGCAGGGTCCAGGCCGGCGGTGGGCTCGTCCAGCACCAGCACCTGGGGCTCCATGGCGATAACGCCTGCCAAAGCCACCCGGCGCTTCTGGCCGCCGGAGAGCTCAAAGGGGGATTTTTCCAGCTGGTCATCCCGGATGCCCACCAGGCGGGCGGCCTCCCGGACGCAGCGGTCCAGCTCGTCTCCCCGCTTGCCCATGTTGGCGGGGCCGAAAGCGATGTCTTTGTACACAGTCTCCTCGAACAACTGGTATTCCGGATATTGGAACACCAGCCCCACCTGAAAGCGCACATCCCGGATTTTTTTCGGCTCCGCCCAGATGTCCCTTCCCTCCAGCAGCACCTGGCCACTGGTGGGCTTCAGCAATCCATTGAGATGCTGGATGAGGGTGGATTTACCGGAGCCGGTGTGGCCGATGATGCCTAAAAATTCGCCGCTGTAAACGTCGAAGCTCATATCCTCCACGGCGCTGCGCTGGAAGGGCGTGCCGATGCCGTAGGTATGGGTCAGGTTTTTGATTTGCAGAATCGGTTCCAAATCATTTACGTCCTTCCTGTCAGTTTGCCCGCAGAGCGGCGGCGATGGCGCCGGCACACTCCTCCACGGTCAGGGCGTCCAGCGGCACATCCAGCCCGTCCTTTTGCAGACGGTCCAGCAGGTCCACGGTGTCCGGCACCGTCAGGCCCATGGCGCGCAGGGCGTCCACCTGGGTGAACACCTGCCGGGGGCTGCCGTCCATGGCCACTACGCCGTCATCCATGACGATGACCCGGTCCGCCTCCTCCGCCTCATTCATGTGGTGGGTGATGAGGATGACGGTGATGCCCTTTTCCCGGTTCAATCGGTGGACAGTGGACAGCACCTCCTGCCGGCCGATGGGGTCCAGCATGGCGGTGGCCTCGTCCAGCACGATGCACTCCGGCTCCATGGCGATGACGCCGGCGATGGCGATGCGCTGCTTCTGGCCGCCGGAGAGCAGGTGAGGCGCATGGCGGACGAATTCGCTCATGCCCACGGCCTTCAGGGCGTCATCCACCCGCTTTCGGATCTCCTCCGTGGGAACGCCCAGGTTCTCCGGGGCGAAGGCCACATCCTCCTCCACCACGTTGGCCACGATCTGGTTGTCCGGGTTCTGGAACACCATGCCCACCCGCTGGCGGATAGCCAGCAGCAGG
>JAETPK010000113.1 GCA_021771265.1 Oscillospiraceae bacterium | reverse complement strand
CCGCCCCACCGCATGATTGACAACGGCGGAACATTCTGTTATACTTCACGCAAGCTGGTAAACGGATTTTGCCAGCTGTACAAAACAACTGAATAGCAATTGTGTCTTCAGGGCAGGGTGAAATCCCCGATCGGCGGTAAAGTCCGCGAGCGCGAAAGCGCTGATTTGGTGAAAGTCCAAAACCGACAGTATAGTCTGGATTTGAAGAAGGTGTATTGAAAATGTTGGGGTATCCCGAATTTTATGCACTCTTTTTCCGTCAATTTGCCGATCGCTCTGTTGACATTCTCAATATACCTGAAAAATGAACGCTGAAAGGCATGTATTGCCTTTCAGCGTTCATTTTTTAGGAGGTATTGTTATGAATCATAAGGCAAAAGAGATCTCGGTCACAGGTATGTTATGTGCCATTGCTTATGGGGCGGTAGTTGTTGGGCGTATTCCGATCGTCCTTTTTTTGAAATATGACCCAAAAGACATTATAATCGCGATAAGCGGCCTGCTCTTCGGTCCGCTCACTTCATTTTTCGTTGCATTTATCGTATCCTTAGCAGAAATGTTCACGATCAGTGAAACTGGCATTCTGGGATTTATCATGAACATTATTTCAAGCTGCTCTTTTGCGTGCACGGCTGCATTTGTTTACAAAAGAAAGCATATGTCCTCCGGCGCAATTACCGGACTTCTTTGCGGCTGGGGGTGCATGGTCTGCGTAATGCTGCTCTGGAATTATCTGGTCGCTCCGCTTTATATGGGCTGTTCAAGGGAAGCCGTTATCGAGCTGCTGCTTCCCGCGTTTCTTCCCTTCAATTTGATCAAAGGCGGGCTGAACACAGCAATCACCCTGCTTTTATACAGGCCTGCCATCACAGCGCTAAGATATTCCCATTTAGCAGGACCTAACCAGCCAGCGGAAAAAACCGGCATAAATACCGGCGTGATATCAGCTGCTTTCCTCATGATCGCGACATGCATATTGCTGGCCTTATCCCTTAGCGGCATATTCTAAAATGCCGGATAATTTTCTGATAAAGCCCGGTCCCTGTTTTTATCCGTTCAAATATCCCGGCGTCCCTCCAGGGCCCGCATGAGGGTGGCGTCATCGGCGAACTCCAAGTGTCCTCCCACGGGGATGCCGTAGGCCAAGCGGGTCACCCGCACATCAAAGGGCTTCAGCAGCCGGGCGATGTACATGGCGGTGGCCTCGCCCTCCGTGTCCGGGTTGGTGGCCATGATGACCTCCTTCACATCGCCCTTGGCCACCCGCTCCACCAGGGATTTGATGGACAGGTCGTCGGGTCCCACGTGGTTCATGGGGGAGATGACGCCGTGGAGCACATGGTAGTGGCCGTTGTACTCTCGGCTGCGCTCAATGGCCGCCACATCCCGGGGGTCCGCCACCACGCAGATGGTGGAACCGTCCCGCTTGGGAGAGGCACAGATGGGGCACAGCCCTCCGGCGGTGAAATTCTGGCACACCGGACAGCAGGTGACGCTGTGTTTGGCATCCAAGATGGCGTCGGCGAACTCCCGGGCCTCCTCCTCGGGGAGGCCCAGCACGTAAAAGGCCAGGCGCTGGGCGGACTTGCCGCCGATGCCCGGCAGCCGGGCAAACTGCTCCACCAGCTTTTCCAGCGGTGCGGGGAAGTACTCCATGGTTTGTTGCTCCTTTGATTGCCGCCTCCGGCAGGCAATTGAATTTCAATGATTTTTGGCAGGACATGTGCCTGCCAAAAATACTTTGACTCAGCCGCCCTGGGCGGCGTTCACCAGTGACCGATGTCACTGGTGGGGGGAATCGAAAGGGGGGACAAGGTCCCCTCTTTAGGCTAGATCCATGGCGAACAGGGCCGCCGCGCCGCCGGTGTGGACGAACAGAATATCGCCCCGGCCGCCGAGGCCGCCCTCCTGCAGCAGCTTCAGCATGCCGCTCCAGGCCTTGCCGGTGTAGACTGGGTCCAGCAAAATGCCCTCCAGCCGGGCCAGCTCCTGGATGTAGGGGGTATCCTCCGGATTGGGGATGGCATAGCCCTGCCCCACATGGTAGACCATCTGAAAGTCCCCGGGGACCCGCTCCAGGCCGCAGCCCATCAGGCCCGCCGCGCCGTAGGCCAGCTGGGGGACGATGTCCTCAAAGGGGTCCGTGTCCACGCCGATGCCAGTGAGCTGCACATGGGGCAGATACCGCCTGGTGCCCACCAGCAGTCCGGCGGTGGTGCCGCCGGAGCCGGTGGCGGAGACGATATGGCCCAGACTCGCCCCGTGGTCCGGCAGCTGCTCCGCGATTTCTTGGACACAGTCCGCGTAGCCCACGGCGCCCAGGGGCGTGGAGCCGCCCACAGGGATGTGGAAGGCCTTGTGCCCCTCCTGTTCCAGTTCCTCGCTGAGACGGTCCATCTCCGCGTAAATGTCCTCGTAGCTGTCCGTATCCACAAAGCGCACCTGGGCGCCATAGATGTCGTTCAGGACAAGGTTGCCCCTGTGCTCCGTGACGCCCCGCTTTTTCAGCAGCAGCACGCACCGCAGCCCCAGTCTCGCCGCGCAGGCGGCGGTGAGCATGGCGTGGTTGGACTGGGCGCCGCCGGTGGTGAACACCGTGTCGCAGCCCCAGGCCCGGGCCTCCGCCAGCAGGTATTCCAGCTTGCGGACCTTGTTGCCGCCCAGAGCCACACCGCACAGGTCATCCCGCTTCACCCAGATATTGCGGCCGTACTTGGCGCTGATATTCTCCAGCTTATACAGCGGCGTGGGATACACGCCCAGACGCAGCTTCTCACGCATCCGGTTCACCCCCTCAGCTCCGCGATGCGGGCGGGGATATCCGCCGCCTTGTACACGGCGCTGCCCGCCACCAACACATTGGCGCCGGCGTCGATGCAGGTGCGGCAGGTGTCCGGCGCCACGCCGCCGTCCACCTCCAGCTCGCAGGCGGGATTCTTTTCGTTGATGTAACCCCGGATGGCGGCCACCTTGGGCATCATGTCCGCCATGAACTTCTGGCCACCGAAGCCGGGCTCCACGGTCATGACCAGGATGAGCTCCACCTTTTCCACATAGGGCAACACCGCCTCGGCAGGCGTGCCGGGCTTCAGGACCACGCCGGCCTTCTTGCCCTTGGCGTGGATCTTGTCGATGGCGGCGTGGATGTTTTCCGCCGTGTCGGATTCCAGGTGCACCGTCACCAGATCGGCGCCGGCGTCACAGAACCGCTCCACATACCGCACCGGCTCCACGATCATCAGGTGCACATCCAAAAACATATCCGTCACCTTCCGGATGGACTGGACCACAGGGATGCCAATGGAGATGTTGGGCACGAACACGCCGTCCATCACGTCCACATGGACGTAATCGGCGTCGGCGATGCGGTGGATATCCCGCTCCAGATTCGCAAAATCAGCGGAGAGGATGGACGGTGCGATTTTGACCATAAAAAGCTCCTCTTTTCTGTCAGCGCGGCGCAGGCGGGACCCTTGCGGCAAACAGGCGAAAGTGACAGCCGCGGCCGCCGCCGCATAAGATGGCGCAAGCGGCTGGGCGTTCCCCCTGTTCCCCGCAGCGTCCGCCCCCGGGCCGGGGCGCCGCCGCTTTTTTAGATAGGGAGCCGGTGGGTCCGCCCGCCGGCTCCCATTTGATTGCCATTAGTGTACCAAACTCCCGTTTCAAAAGCAACCGCCCTCTTTCCAGAAATTATTTTTATTTTGTTGCAAATATCACTTGTATTATTAATACATTATGATATTCTAATATTAAAATTTGAAAGAGGGCGGTGATCATCGTGGAAAACCGGATAGACTATACCGCGAAGGCGTCGCTGCTGAAGGCCTTGTCCAACCCCGTGCGCCTTCAGATCGTCCACAGCCTGCTGCGCAGTGGCTGTCACAACGTCTCCTGCATGGAGCAAAACACCGGCATGTCCCAGTCCTGCATCTCCCAGCACCTGCAAAAACTGCGGGCCGCCGGCGTGGTGACCGCCCGCCGCAGCGGCAACGAGGTCTATTATTCCGCCGCCTCCCCGGAGGTGGCGGCGCTGGTGGCCTCCTTGTTCGGAGAGGAGGCGGGCAGCTATGTCCTTTGAGATCCTGGTGATCGGCGGTGGCCCGGCGGGCCTCTCCGCCGCCCTGAACGCCCACGCCCGGGGCAGGAGCGCCCTGGTGGTCTCCAATCCCCTGGAGGAAAATCCCCTGTGGAGGGCAGGGCGTGTGGACAACTATCCGGGGCTTCCCGGCGTCTCCGGCAGAGTCATGCTCTCGGCCATGCGCCGCCAGGCAGAGGGGGCCGGCGTGGAATTTGTCACTGGCCGGGTCCTCAGTGCCCTCCCCATGATGGGCAGCTGGTTCGTCAGCGTGGGGCAGGAGATGTACAACGCCAGGGCCGTGGTGCTGGCCACCGGCGTGGCCCGGGGAAAAAAATTCCCCGGCGAGGCGGAGTTTTTGGGCCGGGGCGTCAGCTACTGCGCCACCTGCGACGGGATGCTGTACCGGGGCCGGCCGGTGGCGGTGGTGGGCTTTTCCGACTCCGCCCGGCGGGAAGCGGACTTTCTGCGGGGCATCGGCTGCGCTGTCACCTATTTCGACCGGCCAAAACGCTGTGTCATCCAGGGCGGCCAGGCGGTGGAAGCCATCACCTGCGACGGGCAAAGCGCCGCCGTGGACGCGGTGTTTCTGCTGCGGCCCACCATGGCGCCCAC